>NZ_JCALCW010000013.1:0-135407 GCF_059812545.1 Mycobacterium sp. NGS50 | reverse complement strand
GATTCATCCACAAACCCGGTCACGAGGGGTTGACCCTCACGGCTCGCCCGGCTACGCCGACGGTTGGGGCGATCGATGCCCTCTGAGGTAGGCTTTCGACCTGCTGCCGGTTGATCCGGCGGCTGCGGGCTGTGGCGCAGTTTGGTAGCGCACTTGACTGGGGGTCAAGTGGTCGCAGGTTCAAATCCTGTCAGCCCGACACAGAGAAATAGGTCTTGAACTGCGGTGATGAGGCCGATCTGCTGCTGGGTTCGATAAGGCGACTAGGGGAGACTGGACCCCCAGCCGTCGCCACAACGGCATAAGCGGCAGTGCCTGCTGACACCCGAAGCCCGGTTGTGTGTCCGCGTAAGCCGACGTCCCGGCATCCCAGTAGGGTGCGACCGTGGTGAGCGACACAATCCTGCTGACCGAGGAGTTCCGAGCAGCATTGGAGCTGCTGGCGGCGGGCCGAAACCTATTCCTGACGGGTAAGGCCGGCACGGGCAAGTCGACGCTGATCCGCCACTTCATGGCCAACACCGGCCGCAACGTCGTGGTCGTCGCACCCACCGGTATCGCTGCCCTCAACGTCGACGGCCACACCATCCACCGCCTGTTCGGTTTCCGTCCCACCACGACGCTGTCCGACGTCACCGGCGGAGACTTCCGGCCCGGACGCTTCACCAAGACCCTCGGCAAGCTGCAGACGCTGATCATCGACGAGGCGTCGATGGTGCGTGCGGACGTGTTCGACATGATTGCGGCGGCGTTGGGACGGTTCGGCCCGGAGCCCGGAAGCCCGTTCGGTGGCGTCCAGGTCGTGTTGGTGGGCGACCTCTATCAGCTACCGCCCGTGGTCACGGAGGGTGAGCGGCAATACTTTTCGACGACCTATGACACCCCGTACTTCTTCTCGGCGAACGCGTTCAGCCGGCAGGACTTCCCGACTGTCTCGCTGACCACGGTGTTCCGTCAGCTCGGCGATGACCGGATGACGGCGATTCTCAACGAGATTCGCGAAGGCGTGTTGCTCGGGCATGCCAAGGAGCACCTGGACGCGCGGGTGGACTCCGAGTTCGTGCCCCCGGACGATGAGTTCTGGTTGACGTTGGCGCCGACCAACAGGCTGGTCACTGCTCGAAACCGTCAGCAGCTCGAACGGTTGCCGGGCGAGGAGATGGTGCACCGGGCCAGCGAATCCGGTGACCTGTCGTTGTTCGACAAGCCGCTGGAAGACGTGTTGCGGTTCAAAGTCGGCGCCCAGGTGATGATGCTCAACAACGATCAGGCCGAACGCTGGGTCAACGGCTCGATCGGACGCGTGGTCGGGGTGGGCTACAACCGTCACGGCGCGGTGGTCGAGATCGAGTTCCCCGACGGTGACACCGCCGAGGTCGCCCCGTTCACCTGGGAGGCCACCCGGCCCGTGGTCGAAGCTGGAACCTTGCGCCGGGAGGTGGTCGGCACCTTTACCCAGTTGCCGTTCAAGCTGGCCTGGGCGATCACGATTCACAAGAGCCAAGGCCAGACCCTCGAGAGGCTGGTGGTGGATCTGTCCGGTGGGATGTTCTCCACGGGACAGCTCTACGTGGCCCTGAGCCGGTGCACGTCGTTGGCCGGGCTGGTGCTCAAACGTCCTGTGCTGCCGAAGGATCTGAAGGTGGACCGCCGGATCGCCCGGTTCCTGCGCACCTCGGCCCACCGCGATCGGTCCCGCCGGTTCTGCGCGATCGGTCTGCTCACGGTGGGTGATGAGGGCCGCATGTCGCGTCCCCGCCCGGTGGAGTTGGCGGTTGCGTTCGACGATGGCACCGCCGTGTCGACGCTGATCAATCCGCAGCGCGACCTGGCCGACGCCCGGCAGGCGTATCGGATCGGGGTGGCCGACGTTCTGCTGGCGCCCACGCTGCGGGAGGCCTGGGCGGTGATCGCGCCGATGCTGGCCGGGTGCACGCCGGTGGGCGTGAAGATCGACGAGACGCTGGGGCTGATCGACTTCGAACTCAAACGTCTGGGCCAGGTCGTTCCGATGCCGCTGGGCATCGAACTGGGCGGCACCAGCGTCACCGGCCGAACGGCGCTGCAGCGGGCGCGATCCGCGCTCGACAATCTCGGTGCCATCGATCTGAGTGCCGGGTCATCGCCGTTCGAAGAACCCGACGAGACCGACGCACTGTCGGGAATTCTGGTCAGTCGCGATCATGACGCCGTCACCCCGACGGCCGGGCATCTTCCGGCCCTGTCGGCGTTGCTGCAGATCAGCCGCGCCCTCGGAGCCATCCTCCTGGGGGCGGCGCCGGCCGATGAAACGTCGCTGGCGGGGGAGACGAGTTGGGAGCACGCGGCCCGGCGGACTGCGGCCGATCAATTGCTGCTGGCGGCGGCCCGGACCCGGTTGCCCGACGAGGTGCTGGCGCGCCTACGGGATGCATTGGAGGCGTTGGGCGTCGGTGAATTGTGCACCGGCCTGGCCGATACGTCGCAAACGGACCAGAACATCGCCGCGATCCTGGTTCCCGGTGCCCGCATCTGCTTCACCGGAACCGCGGTCGACAGCCAGGGCCGCATGGTGGATCGCGACGAGATGGAGCGACTGGCCGCCTCGGTCGGGTTGGCACCGGTGCGTTCGGTGACCAAAACGCGTTGCGAGGTGCTGGTCATCGCCGAAGCGGGCACGCAGTCCGGAAAGGCCCGCAAAGCCCAGGAATACGGGAAACCGGTGTTCACCGTGGACGAGTTCTTCGGATGGATCGCGGGCCGCTGAAGCTCAGCTCGACGATGTGGCTGCGGCCGACCGGATCGCCCGACGGTAGGCGGCCGGACCGCAGCCGAACCATCGCCGACACGAGCGGCTGAGCACGCTCTGCTCGGCGTAGCCGAGCTCACGGGTCAGGTGCGACAGGCCGATGTCGGTGTCACGCAGATAGTGTTCGGCGGTTTCGCGGCGCACGTTATCGATGAGTTCGCCGAAGGTGGTGCTCTCCGCGGCCAGCCGGCGATGCAGCGCCCGGGGATGCAGATCGAACTGGGCGGCGATCAATTCGAGGCTGGCGGTGCCGGTGGGCAGGAGCTGGCGGACCATGGTGCGCACCGACTGGGTCATGCCGGGCTGGTGTGTGGTGATCCCGATCAAGTACTGCACTACCGCTTGATGGGCGAGCGCGTCCGGGTTGAGCGACCGCGCGAGATCGGCCGTGCGAAAGGTGAAGCCTGCCGTTGGTTGCGTGAAGCACGGCCGGCAGCCGAAGTAGGTCGAATAGTCGGCGGCCGCGGTGAGCGGCTCATGCGGGAGGTGCACCGATAACGGTGAATACTGCGCGCCGAGCAGGAACCGCATTATCCGCAGTGACACCCCGAGGGACAGCTCGCTGGTCTGTGGATGCGGGGGTGGGCGCTCGATCAGAATCTCGAACGCGTAGAACGACTGTCCGGCGGTGGCCGTCGGGGTGATGCGCCCGGCGATGGCCGGGCTGTAGGCCGCCACGAACGTTTCGATGATCACGAAGGCGTCGCCGACGGTGGCCGCGGTGCGCGCGGCAACCCCGACCGGTCCGAGGATCTCGATGCCCTGCCGCAGCGCCAGCCGCCGACCGAAATCCGGGGTTGAGGTGGCCGCGGCGGCCGTCTCGACGGCCAGGATAAGGCTGCGATACGGCAGGAAGACATCGTGCTCACCGACGTCTTGGGCGTGGATACCCGCGGTCCGCAGCAGCTCGGCCGGATTCCCACCCAGCTCGGCGACCAGGCTCGGATAGCCCGACAGCGACGTTCCACGTATCACCGACATGTCAATAAATGTCAAATAATCGTCTGCAACTGTCAAGACTATCCCGCTGTCGGGGCCGCATCCTGGGATCAACGGATCCAGGAAAGGAACGTCCGCCATGAGCTTCGACACGGTGATTCGCAACGGCCGGTGGTTCGACGGCACCGGCGCGCCGTCGGCGATCCGCAACATCGGAATCCGCGACGGCCGCGTCGCCGCGCTGAGCCCGCGGCCGCTCGACGAAACCGACTGCGCCGAAGTGATCGACGCCGCCGGCAAGTGGGTGCTGCCGGGCATGCTTGACATCCACACCCACTACGACGTCGAGGTGCTGGCCGCCCCGTCGCTGTCGGAGTCGCTGCGCCACGGCGTGACGACGGTGATGGTGGGGTCATGCTCGCTGTCGACCGTTCACGTCGACGCCGAGAACGCCGGCGACTTATTCGCCCGGGTGGAAGCCATCCCGCGCGAGCACGTCATCAGCACGATCGACCAGCACAAGACCTGGAGCAGCTGCGAGGACTACATCGGCGCACTGGAGTCCCGGCCCCTGGGGCCGAACGTCGCCGCCTTCATCGGCCATTCGGACATGCGGGCCGCGATCATGGGTCTGGACCGTGCCACCCGCAAGGAGATCAGGCCCACCACAGCGGAGCAGGCTCGGATGGAGCAGATGCTGACCGAGGCGCTGGAGGCCGGCTTCGTCGGGATGTCCTCACAGCAACTGCTTTTCGACAAGCTCGACGGTGAAGCCTGCCGCTCACGCACGCTGCCGTCGACGTATGCGAAACCCCGCGAACTGCGCCGACTGAAGTCACTGTTGCGTCGCAACGGGCGGATTCTGCAGGCGGGCCCCGACATTCAGAACCCGTTCAACATCGTCTCGCAGGCGCTGCAATCGCTGGGCATCGGCCGCCAGCAACTCAAGACCACGCTGCTCTCGGCCGCCGACATCAAGGCCAACCCGTGGCTGATCGCGGTGATGGGCCCGGCGGCGCGGCTGATCAACAAGCTGGGTGGAAACTTCCGCTGGCAGCACCTGCCGGTGCCGTTCGAGGTGTACGCCGACGGCATCGATCTGGTGATCTTCGAAGAGTTCGGTTCCGGCGCGGCGGCGATGCATCTGAAAGAACAGGTTGCGGAACGCAATGAGCTGTTGCGCGACGAGGACTACCGCCGGTGGTTCCGCAAGGATTACGACAGCAAGTACGGGCTTCGGGTGTGGCACCGCGACTTCTTCGACGCCGAGATCGTGGCGTGCCCCGACGCATCTGTCATCGGGAAGTCCTTTGGGCAGGTCGGCGTCGAACGCGGCGGGCTGCACCCCGTCGACGCATTCCTCGACCTGGTCGTCGCCTATGGCCCTGCGCTGCGCTGGCGCACCACGATTTCCAATGCCCGCCCCGAAGTGCTCAAGAAGATGGCCCGCGAGCCGGGAGTCCAGATGGGGTTCTCCGATGCGGGCGCGCACCTGCGAAACATGGCGTTCTACAACATGGGACTGCGCCTGCTCCGCCACGTCCACGACGCGGAAAAGGCCGGCACGCCGTTCATGACGATTGAGCGGGCGGTGCACCGGCTGACCGGTGAACTGGCCGACTGGTATCAGCTCGACGCCGGCCATCTGCGGATGGGTGACCGCGCCGATCTGGTCATCGTTGACCCGGCCCACCTGGACGACGCGCTGGACAGCTACGCCGAGGAGACCGTCGACGAGTACGGCGGACTGTCGCGGATGGTCAACCGCAACGACGACGCGGTCAGCGCCGTGCTGGTCGCCGGGCGCGCGGTGTTCCGCAACGGGCAGCCCACCGAGCTGCTCGGAACGCAGCGCACCGGCCGGTTCCTGCGGGCCGACGCCGTGACCACGGAGGCTGCGGCCGAGCGGGTCTCGATCGCGGGGTAGCACCGGTGCCGCAATGTCAGGTGAATCTGCCGGGGTTCGCCGCGACGGCCCTGCGCAGCGTCGGCCGGTTCGCCCGGTAGGCGTGCACGACGGGTTCGAGCTCCTGCGGACTTGCCCCGTGCATGATGACGGAATGCACCCCCAGGTCGAACTGGCGGGCGATGGTGCGCGCGCAGTCCTGGGCCGATCCCGATGCCACCGAAGCCAACCAGTCGGCGGGAATCAGCTCGGCGATCCGCTCCAGCGTCTCGAATGAGGCACTGGCATCGATGGGCCCGGCGGTCGCCGCATCGGTGAACAGTTCGGACTGCCGGATGCGTTCCCACGCAATAGGATCCCAGCCGTTGGCGGATACCAGTACATCCGGGTACGCCTGCAGATAGGTCGCCAGCCGGCCTACCCCGCGGCGCAGTTGATCATCCTGGGACAACGAATCGCAGACCGTCGCCAGGCACGCCCAGATGCGGATGGTGTCGGGATCGCGGCCCGCTCGTTCGGCTCCGCGCCGCACGGCCGCGACCGACGCCTCGGTCGCCTCGTCGGAAAAGAAGGTGTGCAACACAACGAAATCGGCGATCTCTCCGGCGAGTTCCATCGTCTTCGGGCCGACCGCCACCAAGCCGATCGGCGGCCCGTCGCCCAAGCCGTTCGCGTGGCGCAGCATCGGCCACTTCCCGGCCGGGCCGTCGTGGTCCAGGATCATCTCACCGGCCCAAAGTCGCCGCAGGATCCCGAAAAAGTCACGCAGTCGGGCCGCGGTCACCACCGGAAGCCCGATCGCCGGCCAGTACCCGGCCATTCCGCGACCGAACGCCATCGCGAAGCGGCCCTCGGTCAACGCGTGCATGGTCGATCCGATGGTCGCGGTCACGGTGGGGTGCCGGGTGTGGTGGTTGGTCGACGGAGCGATGCCCAGGCTGGAACTGCAGCCCGCCACGGCACCGCTGAGAACCGCGGGGTCTTTGACGGTGAAGCGCTCACCGATGTGGCAGGAACCCAAACCGAGTGCCTCCGCGGCCCGGGCTTCGGGCAGGACGACGCGCGCGTCCGCGGGGTGCCTGGTCACCGCGTAGTAGCCGAGTTCGTTCAACTGCACCTTGGTGCTACCTGTGCTCGACGGGTCGGTGACCTGCGGCGCAGCATGATTCATCGCATACCTCTCAGTGGCGTCCGGCGTCCCGTCCGAAGCAATTACAATACGGTGCGTAGCGTAATATAAGCAGACGGGTCGACGGTTCACAAGAGTCCTCGGGCAGCCAGGTCGGAGCCGCGTGCCGAACGGGGTTGGCGTGGCTCAGCTGTTAAGTGACCACACCGAGTAGTTCAGTGCCGTCGCGAACAGGATCCACGCGAGGTAGGGCAGCATCAGCAAGCTGGCGGTGCGGTGGATCTTCCAGAATCCCGCGAGGGTGACCACCACGGCCGTGTCCAGCGCCAGGATGTCGACGAGGGCTAAACCACGCCAACCGAATCCGAAGAACAGCGGTGACCAGAGCAGGTTCAGCACCAGTTGTACGCCGTAGGCGATGATTGCGGGATTGCTCCACCTTGGGTCGGTGCGCCAGACCAGCCAGGCCGCGACTGCCATCAGCAGGTAGAGGGCACTCCACACCGGACCGAACAGGTAGCTCGGCGGTGCCCAGCCTGGTTGGGTGAGGTTTCCATAGTCGGCTGCGGCGTCCGAGGAGGCGACCCCGCCGAGGGCCGCGACGACGATGACCAGGACGAGCGAGACGAGCAGCGCGGCTAGGTGCTGAGAACTTGGCTGCTGCGCCTTTTGCGAGATGGTCCCCATGGAGTCACACTAGTCGGAATCGCCGTTGTCAGCCCCTGGATCAGGGTTCGCGCACCGTCAGCAGGACCTTTCCAACCGTCTCCGACGAGTCCAGCAGCTTGTGTGCTTCCGGCGCGTCGGTGATCGGGACTTCGGCCGAGACGACGGGCGCTACGGAGCCTTCGGCGATCATCGGCCACAGCTGTCGCCGTAGTTCGGCGATGATCTCGGCCTTGGAGCCGGGTCCCTGCTCGGGCCGCCGTCGCAGGTTGGTCGCGTGTACCGATCCTCGTTTGAACAGCAGTGCAGCCAGATTCAGTTCCGCAGCCGCGCCGCCCTGCAACCCGATGATCGTCAAGTGGCCGTTCTCGGCCAGGGCCTCCACGTTCTTGGGCAGGTAACTGCCGCCCATGATGTCGAGAATGACGTTGGCACCCGAGTGCTCCGCGTTGACGACAGCCGGAAAATCCTGCTCACGGTAATTGATCAGCGTCTGCGCGCCGAGGTCGCGGCAACGGTCCAGCTTGAATTGGGTGCCGGCCGTCACTGCCACGTCGGCGCCCAGCGCGCGGGCCACTTGTATTGCATGGGTGCCGATTCCGCTGCCACCGCCATGGATCAGCAGGGTCTGTCCACGACTGAGGCCGCCGGTCATCACCACGTTCGACCACACGGTGGCAGCGGTTTCGGGCAGGGCCGCGGCCGCGGTGATGCTGACACCCTGCGGCACCGGCAGCACCTGGGTGGCGGCCACATTGACCCGCTCGGCGTAGCCGCCGCCGGCCAGCAACGCACACACCACGTCGCCGGGCGCCCAATCCGACACCCCTGATCCGACGGCGGCGATAACGCCGGAGACCTCAAGGCCAGGGATCTCACTGGTTCCGGGCGGTGGCGGGTAGAGGCCCCTGCGCTGCATCACGTCGGCCCGGTTCACGCCGGCTGCCACCACATCGATGGCAACCTGGCCGGGACCCGGCGGCGGCAGGTCGTCGACCTGGGCCCACTCCATTACTTCCGGTTCGCCGAAACCGTTGAGCGTTATGGCATACATCCGGAATTCCCCTTCACCTCGTGGTCATCGTTCGGCGGGTATACGTCGTCGTGGTTCGGCCGGCCAAGTAGGCCCTCGGGCTCTCACCCTTCCATCGTTGAAACGCATGGGAAAAGTTGCTGACATCGGTGTACCCCAACCGGCTCGACACCTGCTCGACGGTCATGCCGCTCTGCAGCAGCTCCGTCCCCAGATGCCGGCGCACCTCGTCGAGCAGCCGGCGGAACGAGGTTCCCTCCGACTCCAGCTGCCGTCGCAAAGTCCGGGTGCTGATCGACAGCTGATCCGCCACTTGGGCAAGGCTCGGGGGACGAGCAGGATCGGCCAGCAACAGATCACGCACCAGACCGGCACGGCCCGTTCTGGCTTCGCGCTGCTCGAGCAGCAGTCGGCATTGCTGCTCGGCGAGCCGGGCAGTGTGGGCGCTGGCTTGGGGGAGGGGAACATTCAACTGTGCCGCACAGATGCTGATGGAGGTCTCGGGGTGGCCGAATTCGGGTGTCGCACCGAACATCTCTTCATAGAGCCGAAGGCCTGGCCCCGGGTCTTGGAGAGCGAACGAGATGTGGCTCGGCGGTGGCGTCACGCCGAGGATCTCGCGGTACAGATTGGGAATGGCCGCGGCGTCGCGTTCCAGAACGAACCTGCGCACCGGCGCCGGTACCGCGCGGGCGTCGATCACGATCGAGAGTTCGTCGCCGTGCCAGCGTGTCTCGAAGGTGCAGAAGGCGTAGCTCAGGCGCACAAACCGCACACCGACGTCGATCGCCTCACCCAGGGTCGGGCTGGTGAGGACGGCAAATCCCCACACCCCGAAGGCGGTGACCGGGTACCTGGCCGCAGCCCGCAGGCCGAGCCCGGGCTGGTCTCCGAGCGCGGCGACGATATTCGCGATCGCCTTGAGCTCTTGGTGCCCGCTGACCTCGGCGGCAGGGCTGCGGATCGCTGCCGGCGTCGTCCGGGTGCCGGCCAGACACTGTTGTGGGGTCACGCCGAGCTCGGCGGCCCAGTCGAGCATCACGCCCAGACTGGCAGCCGACCGTTTGGATTGCAGGTCAAACATTGTCATCGGGGGCCCGCCTGTTCGCGGTATTCGCGGGGACCGACACCATTCCAGCGCCGGAACGCCTGGGTGAAGCTGGAGACATGTGAATAGCCGAGACGTTCGGCGATATCGGCGACCGAACGCCCGTCGCTGACCAGCAGCTCCTCGGCGAGTGCCTTGCGCACTTCGTCTTGCAGCACCCGCAGAGACGCCCCTTCACGAGCGAGGTGCCGCCGTAGGGTGCGCGGGCTGACGGTCAGCTGGCGTGCGGCATCGTCGAGCGACAGCGCCGGGGAGGGATTCGCCATCATCAGATCACGCAGCAGTCCCGCGACACGGGCGCGCGCAGATCGCAGCCTGAGCAACTCGACGGCCTGCTTCTCCGCCATCGAACGGGCGTACTGATTCGCCTGCGGCAGCGGCTGTGCCAACGACTCCCGGCTGGTGATCAGGCAGTTCTGCGCCGCGCCGAACTCGGGTTCGATACCGAACACCTCGAGGTACTTCTGGACCACATCCTCGGCCGGCCGCGCCATCGTGTAGGCGACCCGCAGTTCGGCATCGGGCGTCATGAGCAGGTCACGTTGCAGCGTTTGAATCCCGGTGCTGTCGCGTTCGACCGCGAACCGGCGGATGTCGACCGGCAGGGCCGCAGGATCGAGAATCAGCCGCAGGGAGCCGTCCGCCGCATCGGTGCAGACGCTGAGTCGACACAGGCAGAAGCTCAGCGCGGCAAGCGAAACCCCCACCGACGCCGCCTCTCCCAGCGTCCGGGAGCTCATCAGGGCCAGGCCCCAGATGCCCGGCGACGCGGCATGGCAGCGTAGCCCCGCCTCGATGCCCAACCCCGGAACGTCGGGAAGTGCGGCGAGGATGTTGCGGATGATCTGAAGTTCATCGCGAAGGTGGACCTCGGCGTCGAGGTCGTCGAGTGCGTCGCGGGTCAGGGGAGTGCCGAGCAGCGAGCGGGCCGGCGGCAGTCCATGCTCGGCGGCCAGGTCGACGAGCAGCGCGGCGCCCGCCGGTGAGCGCAGAACGTCGTGCGTACTCACATGGACCTCCGGCTCGGGCGACAACCATCGAGGCTACGGCCGAGCGTACCTCGCACAACAGGTGACGGATGGCCAACTAGTTGTGAGAAGTGGCCACATGCTGGCGTCGTCCGGCCGCCACCGGAATCCTTGGGTGATGACCAAGCGCATCCTGAACATCGTCTCCAACGTGTCTCACTACGAGAATCCGTCCGAGCCGACCGGGCTGTGGCTCTCGGAGTTGACGCATGCCTACGACGTCTTCGCCGAAGCCGGCTATGAACAGAGGATCGTCAGCCCGAACGGCGGACCGTCACCGCTGGAGCCGCGTTCGCTGAAGTTTCCGAACTACGACAAGAGCGCGAAGGCGTGGAAGACCGACGACGCGAAGATGGCGCTGCTGGCCGATACCGCCTCGCCCGAGGAGGTCAACGCGGCGGATTTCGATGCGATCTACTTCACCGGCGGCCACGCGGTGATGTTCGATTTCCCCGATAGCGCTGGCCTGCAACGCATCACGCGGGAGATCTTTGAGCATGGCGGTGTGGTGTCCTCGGTTTGCCACGGCTACTGTGGCCTGCTCAACACCACGCTGTCGGACGGATCGCTGCTGGTCGCCGGTCGCAAGCTCACCGGGTTTGCCTGGTCGGAGGAGGTGCTGGCGCGGGTCGACAAGCTGGTGCCGTTCAACGTCGAGGCGGAAATGAAGAAGCGCGGCGCCCGCTACGGCAAGGGCCTGATTCCGTTTGCCTCGCACGTCGTCGTCGACGGGCGGTTGGTCACCGGCCAGAACCCGGGGTCCGCCAAGGCCACGGCCAAGAAGGTGGTCTCGGTGCTGGGTCGCTGACTCAGACCTGCAACTGGCAGATCACCACCGGGATCTCGCGGCTGGTCCGGGTTTGGTAACCCGCGTAGCCCTTGTACGCCGCGACGATCTTCGGCCACAGCTCGGCGCGCTCCTGCGCGGTTGCGGTGCGTGCGTGAACCTTCCGGGTGACGCCGTCGAACACCACCTCGGCGTCGGGATGCGCCTGAAGATTTTGGTACCAGTCGGGATTGCGATCGTCGCCGCCCTTCGACGCCACGAGCACAATCCGATCCGAATCGTGGATGGGCGTTGTCAGCAGGCAGGACCGGGGCAGCCCGGACTTGCGGCCGGTGGTGTGGAGTTCCACCACCGGCATCCCGAACGGCTTGGCCAACACCCGGTCCCCGCTGACCGTGAGGATCACTCGATGGGCGAGGTTCATCAACTTGGCGCTGTTGTCGCGCAGTGCATTTCTGTTCATCGCGGATTCCTGGTCGCGTAGGTGTACCGGCTGCATCTGATTCTGGCCGAGACCACCCGCCCACAGCACCCTACTGGCCGTTAATCACAACTTGTTGGCCATTCGTCACCTGTCGAACCGTGTGCACCGCCCATAGCCTCGGTCTTGGGCGGACCCACTGCGGGCTGCCCATCCGATGGGGACGAGGACGGACGACGATGACGACACAGCTCACCACGGTGGAGTTCGGTGGCGAGACGGTCGAGGTGCCCAAAGGCGGCTACTACGACCGATACCGCTCGAACCCGAACCTCGACGACGTGGCACAAGACCCCGCCGCGGGAAACATCGACTGGTTTCGCAGGATCCCGAAGGTGCAGGTCGACTCGCGGGTCGGGCCGATCTGGGCGCCGAACTTCTACTACCGCGCGAGCATCGTCCAGGCGAGCATGCTCGCCCCGTTCGGCCGTCTTGCGGCGATGCTTCCGGCGCCGCTGCAACTACTGCGCGCGCTACCCGGTCACGGGGTGGTGGCCCTGACCTTCTTCTCGTACACGGTCTGCGACAACGATCCCTACGACGAGGTGTCCGTCGCGGTCGTCGTGCGAAAACCCGGTGCGCGGGGCCTGGCGTCGGGCCTGCTGCCCGAGCTCGAACTGCTCAACGCCGTGCGGCGCAGGAACTTCTACGCCCACGTGTTGGCGTTGCCGGTCACCACCGAGATCGCCCGGGTCCGCGGGGTCCACGGCTACCAGCTGCCCAAGTGGCGCACCGACATCAGCGTCGGCATCAACGACGCCGTCCAGGCCGAAATCGCCGGCCCCGCCGGTGAACCGGACGTGACCCTGCGGGCACCTCGACCGGAATTCACCGATGTCCCATCGCAGTCGAGGATGGGGACCAACACCATGGTTCATCTGGTCGATGGGCAATGGCACCAGACCACAGTGCAATCCAACGCATTGTCGTTCGCCCAGCGCATGTTGCCGCGCGACGTCACCCTCAGCCGGCACGGTGGGCCGCTGAGCGACCTGCTCGACGGACTCGGCGCGTCCAGAATCCTGAGCCTCGATGTGACGAAAGACGCGCAGCTGGTGCTGAATCTGCCGCGGCCGCTGAACGCGTTCGGCTGACGGGGCCCGGCAACGCCCGGGCGGCCCGCGGGTCAGCCCCGCATCTTGTCGACCCGTTTGATCAGCCGGGCGGTGGCCCGCTCGAGCACATGCTGTCGCACCGACGGCACCCGCTCGCGTTCGGCCCGTCGCAGCGCCGCGCGAATGGTGAGGCCTTCCTGGTAGGCGGCCACCACCCGCGGATCCACATAAGATCCACGGGCCACCGCTGGGGTGTTGCCGAGTTCCTCTGCAACCGAGCGCATGGCGGCTGCGACTGCACGTCGGCGGGCGGTCTTGGAGGCCGCGTCCCGGGCGCTCGCGAAGGTCTCGGCGGCGAGCACGGTGCCATGCCAGGTCCGCAGGTCCTTAACGCTGAACTCGTCGCCGACGAGTTCGCGGAACCGCTCGTTGAGGTCGTCGGCGCGGACCTCGCACCAGCCGTCCGACGTCTGGTACACCAACAGCCGCGGAATGTCGGTGTGCGCGCGCAGCAGCGATCGCACCGCGCGAACAACCAGCGGGTCTTCCACCGAAACAGTCCGGCGTACCCCGCTTTTGGCGGGGTAGTCGAAGTCGACACATTCGCGGTGCACCCGGACGTGATCGCGCAGCAGGGTGGACAATCCGAAGCTGCCGTTCTCCTGGGCGTACTCCTCGCCGCCGGCGCGGAAGTAGCCGCGGTCGATGAGTTGTTGCGCGACCGCCAGCACCCGGTCGCGCGCCAGGCCGTTGCCGCGCAGATCGCACAGGATGCGGCTGCGCCAGTCCGGCAGGCGGTTGGACAGCGTCAATACCCGGTCGTATTTCTCCTCGGCTCGATCATCATGCCACTGTGGGTGATACAGATACTGGCGGCGCCCGGCGGCATCGGTCCCGACCGCCTGGATGTGGCCGTTCGGGTACGGGCAGATCCAGACGTTCTTCCAGGCCGGTGGAATGACCAGATTCTTGATCCGCTGCAGGATTTCGGGGTCGTCGATCGGCGTCCGCTGCGCATCCACATAGGAGAAGCCGCGACCATGTCCGACGCGGCGAAACCCCGGACCGCCGACCGCACTCCTGCGCAGACGCATCTCGGTGCCTCCACTGACGGCGTTGACCAATGTCCCACCGGATTACCCACCGCGGTGTGGCGTCACACCCGGCATACTGGGGTATGCCAGCGATCACCGCAGTCCTCGGCGACATCACCCAGCAGCAGGTTGATGCGGTCGTCAACGCCGCCAACAACGCCATGCGGGGCGGTGGCGGGGTCGACGGTGCCATCCACCGCGGCGGCGGCCCGGCGATCCTGCGCGACTGTATCGAGCGATTCCCGCGCGGGTTGGCCACCGGTGAGGCCGGATGGACCACGGCGGGCGACCTGCCGGCTCGCTGGGTCATCCACACGGTCGGCCCGAATTACAATGCGGGACAACGCGACCGTGCCCTGCTGGAGTCGTGCTATCGCCGCGCGATGGAGGTTGCCGACGAACTCGGCGTGCGCAGCATCGCGTTCCCGCTGATCAGCAGCGGCGTCTACGGCTGGCCGTTGACCGATGCGATCGCGGCGGCCATCGACACCATCGCTGCGGCCGCCACTCGAGTCGACGATGTGCGGGTGGTGGCCTTTGACGCCAAGACACACGATCAGGTGCGGGCACAGCTCAGCGGCTAACGGTCAGCGCCGGCCGGCTTCGATATCGGCCACCATGGCGTCGGCCTCGGCGCCGCAGATGCGTTGCAGATCCACCGGGCCGGTGGCCAGCACGTCATCGATGCGACGTCTGAGGTCACCCGAGGTCACGTGCGCGTACAGGTTCGCTCCCGGGCATTCGGTGGCCGGATCGGCATCCCGGTGTCCCGCCAGCGTGGCGGATTCGACGTGATACATCTGCGCAGCCCAGGCGAACGCGATCGCGGCACCGTCGAGCTGGTCTTCGGTCACGGCCTCCTCCTCGAAGTCTCCTTCGCACAGAACGAGGAAGTGTCCGGTGGTGTCGTAGGAGGTTGCGGTGTCGCCGGCAATCGAGGGTGAGCGCAGCTCGAACAGGTTGCCCCGGCGATCGACGCCGATGTGATAGGCGATGTCGATCCAGCCGTGCTGATCCTGGTGGTAGTGCTGGTGTTGTCGAAAGCGGCCGACCACATTGCGGTTGTCGCCCAGGACGATGCCGCTGTGGTGGATCGTCAGCCGGTTGATGGTGTGGCGTCGGCCGCCGGGACGCGCCGGCTTCGCGCCCCAGGAATCCCGACACAACAGCGTCGCCGCGGTGCCGACCGGTGCGGTTGGCGGAGCCGCCGGGGCTGCGGTGGCAACGGGAGTTGGTGCGGGGCTCGGCGGCGGGGGAACGGTGATTCTGGTGGCCGGGTGTTCGTCGGCGGGAGACCCGCAGGCGCTGAGCGCGGCCGCTAGACCGGCACCACCGGCCAGCTGAAGCAACCGGCGGCGGCTGACGGCATCGTCCCGGTGCGCGGGGAGCGGGACGTCCATGCGGTGCTTCCAGCACCCGTCAATGCGGCGCGGCGATGTTGATCGTCCCGATGGAATACGTTTCGTTCCCGGTCGGGTAGCCGCCACCGTCGGTGGCGATGTGCACGTGGTCGTAGTGGTTGGCCGTCTCCGAACCGAGGTCCGCGGTCCAGCTGCCCGCGCCGACTCCCGGATAGATCTTCTGCCGCCAGATCACATGCGACACACCCCAGCGTTTCGCGTTCGCCAACGCGAAGCCGGCGATCTGGTTGCCGAGCTCGATGCCTTCGGGGCTGTGGTAGTCGGGGATCATCACATCGATCGCCAACCCGTTGGGGTGCCACTTCAACGCATCCTGGCGGTAGCCACCGATCGTGGTGATCTGCGGGAACAACACGCTGATGGTCCGGGCCGCCCAGATCGTCTTGATCTGGAGCCCCTGTTCGGGTGCGACGCCGGGGGTCAGTTCGAACGGGAACTGCTGGGCGCTGGTCGGCGCCCCGGCCGCCAACGCTTCGACCTCCGCGGGCGTGGCGATGTGCGGCCCGCCCGCAGGAGGCGCGCCAACAGGTGCACCCGGAGCGCCGGGCACACCGGGTGCACCGGGGACAGCCGGCGGAGGAGCCGCGGCCGCGCTCGCCGCCGGAGCAGCCGAGACATTGCCGTGGTGCTCGCTGGTCTGGGCGTAGATCATCGCGGCGGATGCGATCAGCACCGCCACCAACGCCAACAAGCGGCGCCAGCTGCTGGGTGCCGCGCTCTTGCTCACCAGAAGCACTTTAGACGTGTCGCACCGTGCAGGTTCGGGTATCGGAGGCGGACTACAGCTCGCCCAGGTCGTCGGGCACGTCCACGGCGTGTTCCTGCAGCGCCTCCAGCGGCACGACTTCCAGGGTGCTCTCGTGGGTGCCGGCCAGCACCACCGGTGCGGCCTGCCCGTCGTGGTAGGCACGCAGCCAGTTCAGCGCGGTCACACACCAGCGGTCACCCGGTACCAGGCCGGGAAACATGTACTGCGGCATCGGCATGACCAGGTCATTGCCGATCGAGCGCTGGTGGGCCAGGAACTCGGCGGTCACCACCGCACAGATGGTGTGCCGGCCCCGGTCCTCCGGCCCCGTCGAGCAGCAGCCGTCGCGATAGAAGCCGGTGAGCGGGTCGGTGCCGCACGGCTCCAGCGGCCCGCCCAATACGTTGCGATCAGCCACCGACCCAGTATCACTCAGGTCAGGTACCGGTTGCGCCACCGCGCCAGCCGGCTCGACGGCAACTGGATCGCACTCATCACCGCGCTCATCGACGCCGCCACCGACTTGGCCAGCGGGGCGGCACCCGGCACCGCCGGGCGATCACCCTCCCACCAGGTCGGTTGCAGCAACGCCGAGGTGACCGGGATCGCCTTGTCGACGCTGCGGTTCCCCCACGAGCAGGCACGGTCGATCGCCGAGACCGACGGCGCCAGATTCACCGGCGACAGCGTCGGCGCGAACCGCACCAGATGATCGGCGTAGGGAAGGTTGCGCACCATCTGCAGCTGGATGGCCTGGGTGATCGGGACCAGCCACAGATGCCGCGGATCCCACTGCGGGTGGAAGCAGTCGAACGCCAGGTAGCAGGCATTGCGGGAGCCGAGGCGGCCGTCGCGGACCTGCTTCCAGGCCAGCTCGACCGGGACGTTGCTGGCGGTGCCGCCGTCGACGAGCGCGCCGACGTCGTTGTCCTCGAGCAGCGCGTCAAGGATCGGCTCCATCCGCGGGTCTCGGGTCTCGTGGTGCAGCACCCCCGGGATCGCCGACGAGAACGACGCCGCGTCAACGACATTGAAGTCGCGGGTCAGCTCGTCGCCGCCGACCACGATCGGCTTGGTCACCCGCGAGTCGATGAACGCCGCCACCTGCCACATCCGTGCGGCGACCTGCGGGCCGATACCGATCGGCAGATACGGGATGGAACGCAGCTGCAGCGCCGCCAGCCGCTGATAGCGGTAGCGCATCGGCAGCGCCGCGAACGACTGCCGGCGCACCCCGGCGACCACGGCATCGAACGGGATCGCCAGATCCGACATCCGCATCTGCTCGCCGTCGGCACGCCGGAACATGGCCTCGGCGAACTCGTCGAAACGCAGCGAGAACATGCCGGTCAGCCCGTGTCGGCGTTGCAGCTGTTCGGGTCCCAGGATGGCCCGGTAGGACACCGTTTTGGCCCAGGCGATGTACTCGTCGATCGGCACCGGCAGGGCGCGGCCGACCACCGCCCCCAGGATCGATCCGAACGATGCGCCCATCATGTAATCGGGCACCTGCCCGGCCTCCAGCAGGCGCTGCATCCCGCCGATGTAGACGAAACCCGCGCCGCCGCCACCGCCCATCACCGTGACCAGCTTCTTGTAGCCGACCTCGGCGTCGAGCTCTGCAGCAGAGAAGTCGTCGGCATGCCGCTCGATCAGCTGGCGCCGCTGCTCGTCCTGGCCGGTGCTGAGCTGCGCCTGCAGCAAGTCGCGGGCGGCCCGCAGCGCGGTGACGGGGTCGCGCTCCTCGCGCAGCGGGCCGCGCAGGGTGTCGGCGACCTGGGTGCGCCACGACGCGACCTCGGCACCGACGGACACATCCCCGCGTCCACGGCTGGCGCCCGGCCCCGCTGCGCCCGGTTCGAAGTCGGCCAGCCGCGCGAAGTTGAGGAGGTAACGCAATTTGCGCAGCTCCTCACCGGCCAGCACATCCGGGTGGCTCAGGTGGTTGCGGACCAGTCGGTTCTCCATCTTCTGCAGGAGCAGCGCCGTGTCCTGGACGGGTAGCTCCGCCTCAGCGAGGTCGTCGAGGACTTCGAGGGTGTCGTCGCCCAATTCGCCCACGTCCGCGCTGTCCGGCGCGGCCGGCCGGCGGCCGAGCGCGCCGAGCACCGCGTCGGCGAACGGGATATCCATGGGGCCTGCTTCCTGCCGTGGGCATGTGACCACTGGGAACCACAGGGTATCCGCACCGATCTACCGACGCCGCGTCATACCACTTCGCCGGGACGCATGTCCCAGGTGCAGCGGACTTGGGGATCGTTGGCGTACCGACCAGCAGCAGCAATGGCGGCCGGCAGAAGGACGTCGGCGCCACCGCCGGACACCCCGTGCGCGTGGTTGATCGGCTGGTCACCGTCCCATGCGATCGCCACGCAGTCCGGACCGGAGGCCAGCAGGCGGCAGTCGTCGGCTCGTTCAAGCTCGGCGCATTGCGCCAGCGCCCGAGCCTCGGCGGCCGTCTGATCGGTGCCCCAGGCGAAGTCGACCTGTTCGTGGCTGGGCGAGCTGGCGACCGCGATCCATCCGTCGTCTGCCTGGGCTGCAGGGGCGGTGAACATGAGGCTAACCGCTGCGGCGGACATCGCGAGGGTGCATATTTGACGTGGCCGATCAGTGCGCATAGCGGAAATCTAGCTACGGCCACCGACATCATGTCTGCGCATCGGAAGGCAGCTCAGGACGGAAGGGTCCGCACGTGAAGCGAACTGTATTGGTGGCAACGATGTCGCTGGGCGCACTGCTGGCGGCGGCACCGGCCGGCGCCGACCCGCTCAACCCCACCAACCCGGACTATTGCGGGCGCGGCCCCAACGTCTTCACCTGCACCAAGAACCTGTCCACCTACCCGAACGCGGGGGAGTCGGCGTTCCTGGACGCCACCCGGGGTCGGGTGGCCGGAAACGATGCGCAACACCTGGCCGCCGGGCGCGCGGCTTGCCTCGAGTTGCCGTCGCGCCCCACCGGTTCGGTCGTCAGCGATGTCACCGTGCATCTGGGGGCCTCCCCGCAGGACGCAGGTCAATTGGTCGGCGCAGCCATGGCGAACATCTGTCCCGGGGTTCAGACGCAAGGCTGACCGCGCAGGCCGTCACGAATCGCGGCCTGGGCCGCGACGTCGGATTCGTTGTATGTCAAACACCAGGTGCGGGCTTCGTCCGCCTCGGGGCCGCTGCCGCGGGCAAGGTCGATCCTGGCCTGGGAAGCGAAGCCGCCCGGGTCCTCCACGCCCCAATGAAATCCGAGGACCGTGGCAATGGATTTGATCGACGACGACGTGCGGGCGAAGTAGTTTGCTTCGAACCACTGCCGCAAATCCACGGTGAGGCCATCCAGCGCCCGAACCACCGAGTCGAATCTGCGGGTGTAGCTGATCTCCGGATTCGACCAGTGAAAGACTTTCAGCGACTTGCCGTCTCGCTCAGCTCGGGTGCGAAGCTCCAGGATCCGGGTGGCGAACTCTTCGGCCAGGGCATTCTCACCGTTCTCGTCCAGCGGTGCGAACGACACGACGGGCTCATAGCGCGCCGTGCTGTCGTCCTGGCCGTTGCGAATCCGCAGGCCCCACTGATAGATCCGGCCGGCGGTGTCCCACTCGATATCGAAGTCGACCTCGACATCGGCGGCCGGCACCTGCGGTGCGGCCTGCTCCCGCGGTTCGAGATGCACCCCGGCCGCGGTCATCCGGGCACGTCTGACCGCCCTCACCAGCCGATCTTCTGGCCGCTGGGTGCCGACCGACTGCCTGCGGAAGGCCTCGATGTGTGCGTCGCAGTCGACGTCGGCGAGCTGGGAGATGCTCAGCGTGCCGTTGTTCCCGCAATTCGCGTACAGGTATTGCCATTCCCGAATCTTCAGGTGGCCGGTTTCGGTGGCGAACGACGCGTCGTCGGTACCGGCCACCTCAGCGCAATAGTCGAACCACGCACAGGTATCGCAGTCGGAGATGCGGTACGGCCGGACGATCTCGCCACCGGCCTGCGCGGCCTCGGCCACGGCCACGCGGAAACCGAACTCGTGGTCGTAGCGTTGCAGCGCCGACCGCTTTTTGCGCTGGGTGGGGCTGCTGGCCGAGTAGGTGTCGATGACCTGCGCGTCCAGGTCATACCAGGTGATGCCCAGGACCTCGTCGAGCACGGCGGTCAGATCTGAGCTGCCGATGACGCCGCCGATGTTGGGTCCGGCGTCGGGATGAAAGCCCAACTCCTGCAACATTCGTGTGTAATGCGCCAGCTGCATGACATCGTCGCGCCAGCTGTTGGCCCGATTGCTGTGGCCATCGCACACCCGTCGCTCATCGGGCGCGGACAGCGACGAGACCTCCACCGCGGATTTCTTGCCCGCCTTGAGGCACTGGTGGTTCTTGATGTCGACGGGCAGATAGCCGTCGCCGTGGCGGATCAGCACATCGGGTGCCCCGATCCGGCCGTTGCTGTCGGGTAGGCGTCCGCCCGCGATGACGGCGATCCCGGCCCGCATGGCCTCCAGGGTGCGAACCTGGTTCTGCGTCCACCCTGCCGAATCGTCGAGCACCACCAGCGTCGCCGCGCCGTGCAGCGACGACAGCTCATCGACCACCGTCGCCTCGAAGTCGCGACCGGCATCCCACAACGCCTGCACCTCCGCTGACACCGGACCCAACTCGGGCGCTCCGGGCGCGAAGTTGTTGTGGGTGAGGCGGGCGCACTTCTTGGCCGGGTATCCGCCGAGGCGCACATGGGTCATCGCCGATCTCTTTCATGTCCGACGCGTTCGGTAGGGTCCTGCGCGTGATGTCGAGCGTATCGGTCAAATCGGTAAATGCCCGTCTTGCTGAGGAACTGGCTGTGCGGGAGGGTCAGGTGGCGGCCGCCGTCGACCTGATCGACGGGGGAGCGACGGTTCCGTTCATCGCCCGCTACCGCAAGGAGGTCACCGGCAGCCTCGACGACGGCCAGCTGCGGACCCTGGAGGAGCGGCTGCGGTACCTGCGCGAACTCGACGACCGCCGCGCCGCGGTTCTGGCCTCGATCGAGGAGCAGGGCAAGCTCACCGCCGAGCTGCGGGCTGCGCTCCTGTCCGCCGACACCAAGGCGCGCGTCGAGGACATCTACCTGCCCTACAAACCCAAGCGCCGCACCAAGGCGCAGATCGCCCGCGAGGCCGGACTGGAGCCGCTGGCCGACCGGCTGCTGGCCGACCCGACCCGCGATCCGCAGCAGCTGGCCGGGCAGTTCCTCGGCGACGACGTCGCCGACGCAGCCGCCGCGCTGGAGGGGGCCCGGTACATCCTCATCGAGCGGGCGGCCGAGGACGCCGAGCTCGTCGGCGCCGTCCGGGAGCGGTTCTGGTCGCACGGGTCGCTGCGGACCGTGCCCCGCTCGCAGGACGCTGCGAAAAGCCCCGACGCGCAGAAGTTCCGCGACTATTTCGACTTCGCCGAATCCTTGGAGACGATGCCGTCGCACCGGGTGCTCGCCGTCATGCGCGGGGAGAAGGAGGAAGCCCTGTCGCTGAGCTTCGACGGCGGCGGCGACGAGGCCTACCAGGCCACGGTCGCCCAATCACTGGGCATCGACATGGCGGCGCCCGGTGCGGCGACACCGTGGCTGGCCGAGACGGTGCGGTGGGCGTGGGGCACCAAACTGGTCTTCTCGGCGACGGTCGATGCCCGGGTGCGGCTGCGGCTGCGCGCCGAGGAGGAGGCGGTGGCGGTGTTCGCCCGCAACCTCAAGGACCTGTTGCTGGCGGCGCCCGCCGGTAACCGCACCACGCTGGGCCTGGACCCGGGATTTCGCACCGGGGTGAAGGTGGCCGTCGTCGATAACACTGGCAAGGTCGTCGACACCTGCGCGATCTACCCGCATCAGCCGCAGAAGCAGTGGGACACCGCCAAGGCGACGTTGGCGGCGCTGGTGGCGCGCCACGGGGTGGAGCTGATCGCGGTCGGCAACGGCACCGCATCCCGCGAAACCGACGCCCTGGCCGCCGAACTCATCGCCGACATCCGGGCCGCTGGCGCGCCCGCCCCGGCGAAGGCGATGGTCAGCGAGGCCGGCGCGTCGGTGTACTCGGCGTCGGCCTATGCCGCCCACGAGCTGCCCGACCTCGACGTGACGCTGCGGGGCGCGGTGTCGATCGCCCGACGGCTGCAGGATCCGCTGGCCGAACTGGTCAAGATCGAACCCCGCTCGATCGGCGTCGGGCAATACCAGCACGACGTGACACCCGCGACGCTGGCCCGCAGCCTGGTCGCAGTGGTCGAAGACGCGGTGAACGCGGTGGGTGTCGACCTGAACACCGCGTCGGTCCCGCTGCTGGCGCGGGTGTCGGGCGTGTCGGAATCGCTGGCCGAGGCGATCGTCGCGCATCGCGACAAGACCGGGCCGTTCCGCAACCGCAGCGCGCTGCTGGACGTGCCCCGGCTGGGTCCCAAAGCATTCGAGCAATGTGCGGGCTTCCTGCGTATCCGCGACGGCGACGACGCGCTTGATGCCTCCGGCGTGCACCCGGAGGCATACCCGGTGGTTCGGCGAATCCTGGACCGCGCCGGGATCACCCTGGCCGAACTCATCGGCGATGAGCGGCGGCTGCGGTCGCTGCGACCTGCCGAGTTCGCCGACGAGCGATTCGGTGTCCCCACCGTGACCGACATCCTCGCCGAACTGGAAAAGCCGGGACGCGATCCGCGGCCCGCGTTCGCGACGGCCACGTTCGCCAGCGGTGTGGAAAAGGTCGCGGACCTGGCGGTGGGCATGGTTCTGGAGGGAGTGGTGACGAATGTCGCCGCGTTCGGCGCGTTTGTCGATGTCGGGGTCCACCAGGACGGCCTGGTGCACGTCTCGGCGATGGCCGAGCGTTTCGTCTCCAACCCGCACGAGGTGGTGCGCTCGGGGCAGGTGGTGCGGGTCAAGGTCGTCGACGTCGACGTCGAGCGCCAGCGGATCGGGCTGAGCCTGCGGCTGGGCGACACACCCCAGGGCGGCCAGGCCAAACGGCCGGTGCGTCGCGACACCGGCAAACAACCAGAACGGCGAAACCCGAGCCGTGGCCGCAACTCTGATCGGCGGGACAGCGCCCCGGCCGGTGGGTCCATGGCGCAGGCGCTGCGCGACGCCGGCTTCGGACGCTAGCACCCCGACCTCACCCCGCTGACAGCGTTGACCAGCAGTTTGCGGAACAATGCAGTGGGGGCCACGCGAAAGGTGCCGTGGCGATGGGCGTGAGGAGGCAGCCGTGAGCGGTCGCGACATCGATGCCTCCTACGACGAGCGCGCGGTGGTCGCGGCGGGCGCGCAAAAAGAGGCCGCCGGGGTCAAGGCCGTGCTGGTGTCGCTGCGGCGCGGGCTGGAGTCGATGGGGGCGTGGCGCACCGCGGCCGCGCTGGGGCGGATCAACCAGCGCAACGGCTTCGACTGCCCGGGGTGCGCCTGGCCGGAGGAGCACGGCGGTCGCAAGATCGCCGAGTTCTGCGAGAACGGCGCCAAAGCCGTCGCCGAGGAGGCCACCACCCGGGTCGTCACCCCGGACTTCTTCGCCCGCCACAGCGTCACCGACCTGGCCGCCCGCCCCGAATACTGGCTTTCCCAGCAGGGCCGGCTCACCCACCCGATGGTGCTGCGGGCGGGTGACGATCACTACCGGCCGATCGACTGGGATGAGGCCAACCGTCTTATCGTCGAACATCTGGACGCGCTGAGCAGCCCGAACGAGGCGGTGTTCTACACCTCCGGCCGCACCAGCAACGAGGCCGCGTTCTGTTACCAGCTGCTGGTCCGCAGCTTCGGCACCAACAACCTGCCGGACTGCTCCAACATGTGCCACGAATCCTCGGGCAGCGCCCTGGTGGACGCTATCGGCGTCGGCAAGGGCTCGGTGACCGTCGAAGACCTCACCCAGGCCGATCTGATCATCATCGCCGGCCAGAACCCGGGCACCAACCATCCGCGGATGCTCTCGGTGCTGGAAAAGGCCAAGGCCAACGGCGCGCGGATCATCGCCGTCAACCCGCTGCCCGAGGCCGGGCTGATCCGGTTCAAGGATCCGCAGAAAGTCCACGGGGTGGTGGGCCACGGTGTCGCGATCGCCGACGAGTTCGTCCAGATCCGTCTCGGCGGCGACATGGCGCTGTTCGCCGGGTTGGGTCGGTTGCTGCTGGAGGCCGACGACCGCGCGCCGGGCAGTATCGTCGACCGCGACTTCGTCGCCGCACACTGCGCCAACTTCACCGAATACGAAACCCACACCCGGGCAGTTGATCTCGATACGGTACTGGAGGCCACCGGGATTGGGCGCGCCCAGCTCGAGCGGGTCGCGGCGATGCTGGCCGAATCCGACCGGGTGGTGGCGTGCTGGGCGATGGGTCTGACGCAGCACCGGCACGCGGTACCGATGATCGCCGAGATCGCCAACGTGCTGCTGATGCGCGGAATGATCGGCAAACCCGGAGCCGGGCTGTGCCCGGTTCGCGGGCATTCCAACGTCCAGGGCGACCGCACCATGGGCATCTGGGAGAAGATGCCCGAGGCGTTCCTGGCCGCGCTGGACACCCGGTTCGGGATCCTCAGTCCGCGCGAACACGGCCTGGACACCGTCGACGCGATCCGCGCGATGCGCGACGGACGGGTGCGGGTGTTCATCGGGATGGGAGGCAATTTCGCCTCGGCCACACCGGACACCGCGGTCACCGAGGCCGCGCTGCGCACCTGCGCGCTGACCGTGCAGGTGTCGACCAAACTCAACCGCAGCCACCTGGTGCACGGCGGAACCGCCCTGATCCTGCCGTCGCTGGGACGCACCGACCGGGACATCCAGAACGGCATCAAACAGCAGGTCTCCGTGGAGGATTCGATGTCGATGGTGCACCTGTCCCGGGGGCGGCTGCACCCGCCGGGCGACCAGGTGCGCAGCGAGGTCGCGATCGTGTGCGGACTGGCCGGCGCGCTGTTCGGGCCGGATCATCCGGTGCCCTGGGTGCAGTTCGCCGCCGACTACGACACCATCCGAGACGCGATCGCGGCGGTGGTGCCCGGCTGCGCGGACTACAACACCAAGGTCCGGGCACCCGACGGCTTTCAGCTGCCCCACCCGCCGCGCGACGCACGCGAATTCCCCACCGACACCGGCAAAGCGAACTTCGCGGTCAACCCGCTGCAGTGGGTCCGCGTCCCGGAAGGCCGGCTGGTGCTGCAGACCCTACGCAGCCACGACCAGTACAACACCACCATCTACGGCCTCGACGACCGCTACCGCGGGGTCGCCGGCGGGCGCCGGGTGGTGTTCGTCAACCCCGCCGACATCGCGCGGTTCGGACTGACCGCCGGTGACCGCGTCGACCTGGTGTCGGAGTTCACCACCGGTGACGGCCAGCTGCAGGAGCGCCGCGCCGCCGACTTCATGGTGGTCGCCTACCAGACGCCGGTCGGCAACGCAGCCGCCTACTATCCGGAGACCAACGCCCTGGTCGCACTGGATCATGTTGCAGCCAGGTCGAATACCCCGGTGTCCAAGGCGATCATCGTCCGGCTGGAGCCCCGCTGATGGGACGCGTGACGGCACGGCGGCGCGCCCAGCACGTGACCGCCGCGAACACGGTGGACCGGCCCGAGACGCTGGCCGTCGAGGAACCGCTGGAGATCCGGGTCAACGGCGCCGCGATCACCGTCACCATGCGCACACCCGGCTCCGATATCGAACTCGCCCAGGGCTTTCTGCTCACCGAGGGAGTCATCGCCGGTCGCGACGACCTGGTCACTGCCCAGTACTGCCGCGGCGCGACGGACGGACAGCTCAACACCTACAACGTGCTGGACCTGACGTTGGCCCCCGGCGTCGCCTCGCCGGAGCTCGACGTGACCCGAAACTTCTACACCACCTCGTCGTGCGGGGTGTGCGGCAAGGCATCGCTGGAGGCGGTGCGGCTGAGCAGCCGGTACTGCCCGGGCGATGACCCGACGGTGTGGTCGGCCGAGACGTTGTCGGCGATGCCCGACCAACTCCGCGACGCGCAGAAAGTCTTCGCCAGCACCGGCGGCCTGCACGGCGCGGCGCTGTTCGACGCCGACGGCGCCATGCTGGTGGTCCGTGAGGACATCGGCCGCCACAACGCGGTCGACAAGGTGATCGGGTGGGCGCTCGAACATCACCGGATCCCGCTGACCGGCACGGTTCTGCTGGTCAGCGGCCGCGCCTCGTTCGAGTTGACCCAGAAGGCGGTGATGGCCGGCGTGCCGATGCTGGCCGCGGTGTCCGCACCCTCGTCGCTGGCGGTGGATTTGGCCACCGAGTCCGGTTTGACCCTGGTGGCGTTCCTGCGTGGCGACTCGATGAACGTCTACGCCCGCCCCGACCGCGTCCGAGGCTGAGCCGGTGGGCTCCGATGGGTGAGGTCGACCGGGTCCGCTGGGATGAGCGCTATACCCGACTGGGGCCGGTCCGTCCCGACGACGTCGCAACGCCGACGGTGTTCGCCGCCTTCGGCCACGAATTCCCCAGCAGCGGGCACGCCCTGGATCTGGCCTGCGGGCAGGGAGCGGTCGCCGTCTGGCTGGCCCGGCGAGGCCTGCAGGTGCGCGGGATCGACATCTCGCCGGTCGCCGTCGAGCAGGCTCGCGGACTGGCCCGACGATGCGGAGTCGAGGACCGCTGCCGGTTCGACGCCGCGGACCTCGATGACGGGCTGCCCGCCGGACCACCGGTGGACCTGCTGATGTGCCACCGATTCCGGGACCGCCGGCTGGACCGGGCGATCACCGAGCGACTGGCGCCCGGCGGGCTGCTGGCGATCACCGCGCTCAGCGAGGTCGGCGGCAGTCCCGGGCCCTTCCGGGTGACCGCCGGGGAGCTGCCGGCGGCATTCCCCGACCTCGAGGTGATCGCCACCGGTGAGGGCGCGGGACAGGCCTGGCTGTTGGCGCGGGCAGATCGCTCAACGTGAAATTGGCTCCCGAACCCGCCCGAATAGGACAGTATTCTTGAATCCGCTGGCTGCGGTGACCGTGCCGCCCGACGAGAACCGAGACGAGGTTGGCTCAATGAGTAGTCGCAGCACCCGGCGCCGGATATGGGCGGGCTGGGCTCGATCGGCCGTGCTGGCGGCGTGTGCCGCGCTGATGCTGGCCGGCTGCGGGTCGGTGGTATCCGGCAAGGCGATATCGATGCTCTACAACCCGGCGCGGGTGGGGGGTCTGCCGGTGACCGACGGGCCCAGCGGTCCGCGAGACAATGCCCCGGCACCGACCGGCACGGTGGAGAACACCGACAACGGTGAGATCGACAAGTTGGCGCTGCTGTCGCTCAACGACATCGAGGACTTCTGGCGCACC
Source organism: Mycobacterium sp. NGS50 (assembly GCF_059812545.1). Taxonomy (NCBI): domain Bacteria; kingdom Bacillati; phylum Actinomycetota; class Actinomycetes; order Mycobacteriales; family Mycobacteriaceae; genus Mycobacterium; species Mycobacterium sp. NGS50. The sequence goes on along the minus strand of NZ_JCALCW010000013.1, from coordinate 107,924 downwards.
AACTACCAGGGACTGCAGGGCAGCTTCGAGCCGGTCGCCAAGACGGTGTCCTACGACTCGACCGATCCGTCGAGCCCGCGGCTGTGCAGCTCGGAAACCTACCAGCTGGTCAACGCCTTCTACTGCCACAAGTCGAACCTGATGGCCTGGGATCGCGGCGTGCTGTTGCCGGCCGGCAAGAAGTACTACGGCGAAATGTCGATCACCGGGACGCTGGCCCACGAGTACGGGCACGCCGTGCAGTACATGGCGGGACTGATCGACAAGCACACCCCGACCATCGTCGCCGAGCAGCAAGCCGACTGCTTTGCCGGTGTCTACCTGCAGAACGTGGCCGCGGGCAACTCATCTCGTTTCACGCTCAGCACGACCGACGGGCTCAACCACATCCTGGCCGGGGTCATCAACCTGCGCGACCCGGTGTTGGGTCCCGACGACGAGGAGATGATCGAAGAAGGACACGGAACCGCGCTGGACCGGATCAGCGCCTTTCAGATGGGCTTTGACAGCGGCACCTCGGCGTGCGCGGCGATCGACATGAAGGAGATCGAAGGGCGCCGCGGCGATCTGCCGATGTCGCTGCAGCCCACCCAGGGTGGTGGCACCGAGAGCGGGGACGTCGAGATCACCGAGGACAACCTGACGGCCCTGATGGAGGTGATGAACGGAATCTACAGCCCCTCCGAGGCGCCCACGCTTTCCTTCGACGACGCGAAATGCGCCGACGCTCAGGCCAGTCCGCCAGCGTCGTACTGTCCGGCCAACAACACCATCTACGTCGACCTGCCTGCGCTGCAACAGATGGGCGAAGCCGCTGACGAGAACAACAAGGTGATCCTGCAGGGCGACAACTCCGCATTCTCCGTCGTCATGTCGCGCTATGCACTGGCGATGCAGCACGAGCGTGGTGTCGGGTTGACGTCGGCGATGGCGGGGCTGCGAACCGCGTGCCTGACCGGCGTCGGTCAGCGGGGTATGGCAGACCCGAACGGTCTGAACGAGGGCAAGGGATTGATCCTGTCCGCCGGCGACCTCGACGAAGCGGTCGCCGGGATCCTGGCCAACGGGCTGGTCGCCAGCGACGTCGACGGCAACACCGTGCCCGCCGGATTCACCCGAATCCTGGCATTCCGGTCCGGGCTGCTCGATGACGACAAAGACCGGTGCTACCAGCGATTCCCGTGACCCGCTGAGGGGCAGGCGCTGCCCCGCGCACTTGACCGTTGCTTCAACTGAAGACCTTACTGTAGCGTCTCCGGCATGTGCAGCCTCAAGGTCGACGGAGGTCTGCCCGCTCGCCTGGCACGCGTCCCAGCCGGCGCCCGCGACCTGGAACACCTCGGCTACGACGGCTGCTGGGTCGGTGAGATCAACAACGACCCGTTCCTGCCCCTGTTGCTGGCCGCCGAGCACACCACCCGGCTGGAGTTGGGCACCAGCGTCGCGGTGGCATTCGCACGTAATCCGATGACCGTCGCGAACGTCGGCTGGGATCTGCAGTCCTACTCGCGGGGCCGCTTCATTCTCGGGCTGGGCACCCAGATCCGTCCGCATATCGAGAAGCGGTTCAGCATGCCGTGGAGCCACCCGGTGGCGCGCATGCGTGAATTCGTACATGCGCTGCGGGCGATCTGGTCGTCGTGGCAGGACGGCGCCCCGCTGCGCTTCGAGGGCGAGTTCTACACGCACACGATCATGACGCCGATGTTCATGCCCGAACGCCACCCGTACGGGTTCCCGCGGATCTTCATCGCCGCGGTCGGTGAAGCCATGACGGAGCTGTGCGGTGAGGTCGCCGACGGCATGCACGCCCATGCCTTCACCACCAAGCGGTACCTGGAGGAGGTGACGATTCCGGCGGTGCAGCGCGGCCTGGATCGCGCCGGACGTGACCGCGCCGCGTTCGAGCTGTCCGCCCCGGTATTCGTGGTGACCGGCGAAACCGAGGAGGAACTGCGGACCGCGGCCACCGCGACCCGCAAGCAGCTCGCCTTCTATGCGTCGACACCGTCCTACCGTGCGGTGCTGGAGCTGCACGGGTGGGGTGAGCTGCAGCCCGAATTGCGCCGGCTGTCGCTGCAGGGCGACTGGGACGCGATGGGCACGCTGATCGACGACGACATGCTCGAGGAGTTCGCGGTGGTGGCCCCGGTAGGCGAGCTGCCGGCCAAGCTGCGCGCCCGAGCCGACGGTGCGCTCGACCGCATCCTGCCGGGATTCCTGGCGCGCGCGTCGGAATCCACGGCGACCGCCGTCCTCGACGGCTTGCGCACCAGCCCGACCACGTCAGGAGGACCCAGGTGAGCACCCGGATCATCGACGAAGCGGCGCGGGTGTTCGCCACCCCGTCCGCCTACACCGACGAGCCGAAACTGCATGCGGCACTGAGTCATCTACGCACCCACGCGCCGGTCTCCTGGGTCGACGTGGCCGGTTATCAGCCGTTCTGGGCGATCACCAGGCACGACGACATCATGGCGATCGAGCGGGACAACGAGCTGTTCACCAACTGGCCGCGCCCGGTGCTGATCACCGCCGAGAACGACGAGCGTCAGGCCGCCACCGGGGTACGCACCCTGATCCACATGGACGACCCGCAGCACCGGGTGGTGCGGGCGATCGGGGCCGATTGGTTTCGTCCCAAGGCGATGCGGGCGCTGAAGACCCGCGTCGACGAACTGGCCCGAACCTACGTCGACGCGATGTTGGTGCGGGCGCCGGAATGCGACTTCGTCCAGGAGGTTGCGGTCAACTACCCGCTGTACGTGATCCTGTCGCTGCTCGGCCTGCCGGAATCGGACTTTCCGATGATGCTCAAGCTCACCCAGGAGCTCTTCGGCAACGACGACGACGAACTGCGGCGCGATGTCCCCGCGGGCGAGGAGATCACCGCGCTGCTGGAGATGTTCCAGTACTTCACCGAGGTGGCCGCGTCCCGGCGCGCGAACCCCACCCACGACATGGCCTCGGTGATCGCCAACGCGCGCATCGACGGGGAACCGCTGTCGGACATCGACACCGTCTCCTACTACGTGCTGATCGCCGCGGCCGGCCACGACACGACCAGCGCCACCATCGCCGGCGGTCTGCTCGCGTTGCTCGAGCATCCCGATCAACGCGAGAAGCTGCGATCCGCACCCGATCTGATGCCGCTGGCGGTCGAGGAGATGATCCGCTGGGTCACCCCGGTCAAGGCCTTCATGCGTACCGCCGCCTCCGACACCAGCATCCGCGGCGTCGAGATCGCCGCGGGCGAATCGCTGCTGCTGTCCTATCCGTCGGCCAACCGCGACGAGGCGATCTTCGCCGACCCGTTCCGATTCGACATCGCCCGCGACCCCAACAAGCACGTCGCGTTCGGGTACGGTGTGCACTTCTGCCTGGGGGCGGCGCTGGCCCGCATGGAGGTCAGCAGCTTCTTCACCGAACTGCTGCCCCGGCTGGACTCCATCGAATTGGCCGGTGCGCCACAGCACATCGCCACCACGTTCGTCGGCGGTCTCAAACACCTGCCGATCCGGTACACGGTGCGGGGATAACCCGGTGGGGCACTTCACCGGCCGGCAGGCGGTCGTCACCGGCGCCGGCTCCGGGATCGGGGCAGCGCTGTGCGGGGCGCTGGCCGGCGCGGGCGCCGAGGTGGTGTGCACCGACATCGACGGGGACGCCGCCGAGCGGACCGCCACCGCCCTGGGCGCGCGGGCCGCTCAACTGGACGTGACCGACGCAGCCGCGGTGCAGGCCGTCGTCGATGAGGTGGTCAACCGGGCCGGGCGCCTGGATCTGATGTTCAACAACGCCGGGATCACCTGGGCCGGAGACACCGAACTGCTGACCCTAAAGCAGTGGAACGCGATCATCGACGTCAACATCCGCGGCGTGGTGCACGGGGTGGCGGCCGCCTACCCGGTGATGATCCGCCAAGGCCACGGCCACATCGTGAACACCGCGTCGATGGCGGGCCTGGCGGCAGCGGGCCTGATCACCAGCTACGTGATGACCAAACACGCGGTGGTCGGGCTGTCACTGGCGCTGCGCACCGAAGCCGCGGCACACGGTGTCGGTGTGCTCGCCGTGTGCCCGACCGCCGTGGAGACCCCGATCCTGGACAAGGGCGTGATCGGCAACCTCAGCACCCGGGACTACTACCGGACCGGGCAGGGCGGCAAGAATTTTCACGATCCGGACCGGCTGGCCCGCGACACCCTACGCGCGGTACGGCGCAACCGGGCGCTACTGGTGACGCCCCGCGCCGCCTACGGTTCCTGGCTGTTCGCGCGGCTGGCCCCCGGACTCCTGCAACGCCTGGCCATTCGGTTCGTCGCCCAACAGCGCGCCGCTCAACACCAACCGGAGGGACCACCGCGATGACCCAGCCGATCCCGCGTTACCCTGCCGACGTGACCAGCGGCTGGCTGGCGCGGGTGCTCAGCAGCGGCGACGACCTCGTCACGGTGGACCGGGTCGAGGTGACGGCAGTGGGCACCGGCCAGACCGGCGCCACCTACCGGGTCGCCGCGCACTACGCGCACAATCCGGGTGGCCTGCCGGAGACGTTCGTGATCAAGCTTCCCGCGGGCGACGACACGGTGCGCGACCGGGTCGCGCTGGGCTACCGCAGCGAATGCGCGTTCTACGGTTCGGTCGCCGACCAGGTGAAAATCCCGGTCCCGCAGTGCTTTCACTGCGAGATCAGCGAAGACGCCGCCGATTACGCGCTGCTGCTGGCCGACCAGGCCCCCGCCGTGCAGGGCGACCAGATCGCCGGCTGCGGGGAGACGCAGGCCCGGTTGGCGGCCGCCGCGCTAGCCGGATTGCACGGCCCCACCTGGTGCGGACCACAGTGGCCCACCTTCCCCGGTTTGGCGATGACGCAGTTGGACGCGGCCGGCGCCAAGGGGATGGGCGATATCGCGCAACTGAGCGCCGATGTCACCGCGGAGAAACTGGGCGCCAAACTGGGACCGGCCGACTGCGACACGCTGCGGGCCGCGATGAGCCTGGTGACTCCGTGGGTGCTGAGCCGCACCGAGCGCTTCAGCTTGATCCACGGCGACTACCGCCTCGACAACATGCTGTTCACCCCGGACGGCACCAGCATCTCGGTGGTGGACTGGCAGACGTTAGGGGTGGGGCTGCCGACCCGCGACCTCGCCTATTTCACCGCCACCAGCTTGGAGCCCACGCTGCGGGCCGAGATCGAACGCGACCTGGTGGGGGAGTACCACGACGCGCTGGTGACCTACGGCATCACCGGATACGACCGCGAAACCTGCTGGGACGACTACCGATTCGGGGCGATCCAGGCGCTGCTCATCTCCGCGCTCGGATTTGCGTTCGCGGTCGGCACCGACCGCGGCGACGACATGATCGTGACCATGCTGCGGCGCGGCTGTCAGGCCGTGCGAGAGCTGGGGACGCTTGATCTGGTGTCCTAGAGTTCTGACGGTCTGACAACTGTCAGAATTCATTGACAACTGTCAGAAGTGCTGGATAGTGTCGCACGGGTGAGCAACTGGGCGACCCAAGGCGAGCTGCCGCGCACCGCGGTGATCGGCGCCGGAATCAGCGGGCTGACCGCCGGCAAGATGCTCAAGGACTACGGCGTGCCCTACACCACCTTCGAGCTGTCCGACCGGATCGGCGGCAACTGGGCGTTCGGCAACCCCAACGGGCACAGCAGCGCCTACCGGTCGCTGCACATCGACACCTCCAAGCACCGGTTGTCGTTCCAGGACTTTCCGATCCCGGAGCATTTCCCGGACTTTCCGCATCACTCCGACATCAAGTCCTACCTGGATGCCTACGCCGACACGTTCGGTCTGCTGGAGAACATCGAGTTCACCAACGGCGTGGTGCGGGCCCGTCGGCTCGACGCCGGCGGCTGGGAGATCGAGGACCAGGCCGGCCAGATCCGCGGCTTCGACCTGCTGGTGGTCGGCAACGGCCACCACTGGGATCCCCGGCTGCCGGAGTTTCCCGGCACGTTCACCGGGGACACGATCCACTCGCACCACTACATCGATCCACGCACCCCGCTGGAGCTGTCCGGCAAACGCATCCTGGTCGTCGGGATCGGCAACAGCGCAGCCGATATCACCGTTGAACTGTCGTCCAAGGCGCTGCAGAACCGGGTCACGCTGTCCACCCGGTCCAGCGCATGGATCGTCCCGAAGTACCTCGCCGGCCGGCCCGGCGACAGGTTCTGGCGCACCACGCCGTATCTGCCGCTGTCCTGGCAGCGCAAGGCGCTGCAGAAGGCCGCGCCGCTGCTGGGCATCGATCCGACGCTGTACGGTCTGCCGCCGGCCAACCACAAGCTGTTCGAAGCCCACCCGACTCAGTCCGTCGAGCTGCCCTTGCGGCTCGGCTCCGGGGACGTGATTCCCAAACCGAACGTCGCCCGGCTTGACGGTGCCACGGTGCATTTCGACGACGGGACCCGTGACGACTTCGACGTGATCGTCTACGCCACCGGCTACAACATCACCTTCCCGTTCTTCCGCGAGGATCTGATCAGCGCCCCGGACAACCAGATCCGGCTCTACAAACGCATGTTCAAGCCCGGACTCGACGATCTGGTGTTCATCGGCCTCGCGCAGGCGGTTCCGACGCTGTTCCCGTTCGTCGAGTGCCAGTCACGGCTGCTGGCCGCGTACGCGGTCGGGCAGTACGCGCTGCCGTCGGTGAACGAGATGGACCAGGTGATCGCTGCCGATCAGCAGCGCTACACCGGGCACTGCACCGACCGGCCACGACACACCCAGCAGGTGGATTTCTTCTACTACGAGCACGACATTCGCACCCGCGAGTTACCGGCAGGCATGCGGCGGGCCCGATCCCGACGAGCGACGGTGCGGGCATGAGATCGGTCACCGACCGTCGCCCGCCGCAGCGCGGGGACGCGCGCCGGGACGCGATTCTGGACGCCCTCGAACGCAGCCTGCAGCAGGGCGGTCTCGACGAGGTCAATCTCACCGCGGTGGCCCAGCAGGCCGGGGTGTCCCGGTCGGCGTTCTACTTCTACTTCGAGAACAAGGCGGCTGCCGTCGCGGCGTTGATGGAGCGGATGTATGACGACACGTTCTTCGTCACCGACGTGTTCACCATGGCCGCCGAATCGCCGCGGACCCGGGTCTACACCATGCTGGAAGGGCTTTTCGACACCTGGGAGCGCCACCGGCACCTGTTCCGGGCGCGGCTGGAGGCCCGCGGCAGCAGCGCCGCGGTGCGTGACGTGTGGGACAGTGCGCGGCAATCCTTCGTCGAACCGGTGGCCGGCATGATCCGCGCCGAACGCGCAGCCGGTGCGGCCCCCGACGGGCTGGACGCCACAGTTTTGGCGTCGGTGCTGATGGAGTTCAACGACCGCATGCTGGAACGACTCACGCTGGGCGGCACGCTGTCCCGCCGGCAACTCCTGGACGGTGCCGCGGCGATCTGGCTGGGCTCCATCTACGGCATCACCGGGGAGGCGCCATGATCCGCACCGACGTCACCTTCGACTCCGCGGGTGTGCGGTGCGACGCCTGGCATTTCCCGGCGTACGACGACCGACTCGGCGGGTCCGCCGGCAGACCGGTGGTGGTGATGGCGCACGGCTTCGGCGGCACGAAGGACTCGGGCCTGGCGTCGTTCGCCGAACGGTTCGCCGCCGCCGGGCTGGACGTGTTGGCCTTCGACTTCCGCTGCTTCGGCGCGTCGGAAGGGCAGCCCCGACAGAGCATTTCGATCAGCCGCCAGATAGCCGACTATGCGGCGGCGGTGACGGCGGCCAAGACGCTGCCGGGTGTCGATCCGGGGCGGGTGGTGTTGTGGGGCGTGTCGCTGTCCGGCGGCCATGTGCTGCACGCCGCGCTCGGCCGCGACGAGGTGGCGGCGGTCATCGCACTCACCCCGCTGACCAGCGGACTGGCGGTGAGCCGTGCCGCAGTGGTGCAGACCGATCTGCTGGGCGCCCTGCGCTGGACGCTGATCGGCGTCAAAAGCCGCATCGCGGTGGCACTGGGCCGCGCCGCCACGTTGATGCCGCTGGTGGGACGTCCCGGTGAACCGGGTGCGCTCGCCTTAGACGGTGCCTACGAGAGCTACCACGCCCTGGCGGGTCCGACGTGGCGCAACCAGGTCGACTCCGCCGTCGGTCTGGAAGTCGGCCGGATCCGGGCGAACTCGGCGGCCAAGCAGCTGCGTTGCCCGCTGTTGGTGCAGATCGCCGACTTCGACCGATATGTGCCGGCGAGCTCGGTGACGAAGACCGCGGTGCGCGGCCGGGCGCAGGTGCACCACTACCCGTGCGACCACTTCGACGTGTGGCCGGGCCACCCCTGGTTCGACCGGGTCGCCGAGCACCAGGTGGCGTTCCTGGTGCGGTTGTTCAACGCGGCACCTTCCTCGCGAGCAGACGTAAAAGTGCCCTAAACTGGTTAATTCAGAGCACTTTTGCGTCTGTTCGCGGGGGATGCCGCTCAGTATTGGGTGGAACCCTGGTCGACCGGAATCCGGGCCGCGGTGATGGTGCGGGCCTCGTCGCTGGCCAGCCAGCACACCGTGTCGGCGACGTCCTCCGGCTCGGCGACCCAGATCGGCAGAAACGGTGTGAGCATGTTGCTCAGCTGCGGGTAGCTCGCCATGGCCTTGGCCACCGCGGCGGGCATCTCGCCGGTGCCCATCGGGGTGTTCACCGGTCCGGGGTGCACGCTGTTCACCCGGATCGAATGCTTGCCCAGCTCGGCGGCGAAGGCGCGAGCCATCCCGGTGACCGCATGCTTGGAGGCGGTGTAGTGCACCATGAACGGCTGAAGCTTGAGCCCGGCCGCCGAACTGATCAGGATGATCGAGCCGCCCCGGCCGCCGTCGATGATGTGCTGGGCACCGGCCATCACCGTGTTCCAGGTGCCGGTCACGTTGATGTCCATCACGTCGCGAAACGACGCCGGGGTGATGGCATCCCACGTCGCCGGCGCCGCGACACCGGCGTTGGCGACGATGACATCCAGGCGCCCGAAGGCGCCGACCCCGTCGGCGACCGTCTCGCACAGCCCGTCGTAGTCGCGGGTGTCGACGACCGCGGAGCGGATTCGCCGGCCGGTGGCCTCCACGAGCCGCACCGTTTCGGCAAGATCCTCCGGGGTGGCCGGGTGATAGGGCACGCAGTCCGGCAGCTTGCCGGCCACATCGATCGCGATGATGTCGGCGCCCTCGGTCGCCATCCGCACGGCGTGCGCACGGCCCTGCCCGCGCGCCGCCCCGGTGATGAACGCGACCTTGCCGGTCAGCCGCCCGCTCATACCCACTCCTCGGTTGTCATTTGACGGATTGCCGTTGTGCGGCCTTGACCAGACCGCCGCCGATGATCAGGCGCTGGATCTCGCTGGTGCCCTCGTAGAGCCGCAGCAGCCGGACGTCGCGGTAGATCCGCTCCACCGGCACTCCGCGCATGTAGCCGGTGCCACCGTGGATCTGCACCGCCAGATCGGCCACGTTACCGGCCATTTCGGTGCAGAACAGTTTGGCCGCCGACGGTGCGATGCGACGGTCTTCGTCGGCCACCCACAGCCGGGCGGCATCGCGCACCAGCGCCCGACCGGCCAGCACCCCGGTCTGCTGGTCGGCGATCATCGCCTGCACCAGCTGGAAGTTGCCGATCGGTGTGCCGCCCTGGGTGGCGGTGGCCGCGTAGCCGACGGACTCGTCCAGCGCGCGCTGCGCGGTGCCGACCGCCAGCGCGGCGATGTGCACCCGGCCGCGGGCCAGCGACGTCATCGCGGCCCGGTAGCCGTGATCCTCGCTGCCGCCGACCAGTGCGCTCCCGGGCACCCGCACATCGCTGAAGTTGACGTCGGCGGTCCAGGCGCCCTCCTGGCCCATCTTGGCGTCCTTGACGCTGACCTCGACACCGGGCGCGTCCGCCGGCACCAGGAACACCGCGATACCTGCACCCTGCTCGTCGGCGGGCCGGGTACGGGCGAACACGATGAACAAGTCGGCGGTGGGCGCGTTGGTGATGAACCGCTTCTGGCCGTTGATGATCCAATCCGAACCGTCCCGAACGGCTTTGGTGTGCAATCCGGCCGGGTTGGAGCCCGCGCCGGGCTCGGTCAGCGCGAACGAGGCGACGACGTCGCCGCTGGCGATCGATGCCAGCCACCGCGACTTCTGTTCGTCGGTGCCGAACCCGACCAGCACCTGCCCGGCGATCCCGTTGTTGGTACCGAACATCGACCGGACGGCCAGCGACGTGTAGCCCAACTCCATCGCGAGTTCGACATCCTGGGCGAGGTTGAGCCCCAGGCCGCCCCACTGCTGGGGAATCGCGTAGCCGAACAGGCCCATGGCCTTGGCCTGGTCGCGCAGATCGTCGGGCACCTTGTCCTCGTCGAGGATCTCCGATTCCCGGGGCACGACGGCGCTACGGACGAAGTGGCGGGTCTGCGCCAGGATCTCGGCGAAATCCTCGTCGCTGACTTCGCTCATCGCCGCTCCTCCGCATCGCACCCCGGCCCCACCGTTCCGGGGCAGATCATATATGAAATACGATAACCGAACGAATGCGGAGAGAAGGTGGGTGATCAGATGTCGTTGTTGACCGGTCGGACAGCGGTCGTCACGGGCGGTGCCCAGGGATTGGGCTACGCCATCGCGGAACGGTTCATCGCCGAAGGCGCCCGGGTGGTGCTCGGCGACGTGAACCTGGCTGCCACCCAAGCCGCCGCCGAACAGCTCGGCGGGTCGGGCGTGGCCGCAGCCGTCGGCTGCGACGTCACCGCGGCAGCCGAGGTCGACGCCCTGGTCGCCGCCGCGATCGACATGTTCGGCGGGCTGGACATCATGGTCAACAACGCCGGCATCACCCGCGACGCGACCATGCGCAAGATGACCGAAGACGACTTCGATCGGGTCATCGCCGTGCATCTCAAGGGCACCTGGAACGGCCTGCGTGCCGCCGCGGCGATCATGCGGGAACAGCAGCGCGGTGCGATCGTCAACATGTCGTCGATCTCCGGCAAGGTCGGCATGGTCGGCCAGACGAACTACTCGGCGGCCAAGGCCGGCATCGTCGGGATGACCAAAGCCGCCAGCAAGGAGTTGGCGTATCTGGGTGTCCGGGTGAATGCGATCCAGCCGGGTTTGATCCGCTCGGCGATGACGGAGGCCATGCCGCAACGCATCTGGGATTCGAAAGTGGCCGAGGTGCCGCTGGGACGGGCCGGCGAACCCGACGAGGTGGCCAACGTCGCACTGTTCTTGGCCTCCGACTTGTCCTCGTACATGACCGGCACCGTGCTCGAGGTGACCGGAGGCCGGCACCTGTGACCTTCCGCGAGGCGGTGATCTGCGAGCCGGTACGCACCCCGATCGGCCGCTACGGCGGTATGTTCGCCTCGCTGAGCGCGGTCGAACTCGGCGTCGCCGCGCTGCGGGGACTGCTGGAACGCACCGGTATTCCCGTCGGCGCCGTCGACGACGTGGTTCTGGGCCACTGCTATCCCAGCAGCGAAGCGCCGGCGATCGGCCGGGTGGTGGCGTTGGATGCCGGTCTGCCGGTGGCGGTTCCGGGCATGCAGGTCGACCGGCGCTGCGGGTCGGGACTGCAGGCGGTGATCCAGGCCTGTCTGCAGGTCACCAGCGGTGACAGCGACGTCGTCGTCGCCGGCGGCGCGGAGAGCATGAGCAATGTGGTGTTCTACTCCACCGACATGCGGTGGGGCGGCTCCCGCGGCGGCGTGACGGTGCACGACGGTCTGGCGCGCGGCCGGACGACGGCCGGTGGACAGCACCACCCGGTGCCCGGCGGCATGCTGGAGACCGCGGAGAACCTGCGCCGGCAGTACGGCATCTCCCGGGCAGAACAGGACGAACTGGCGGTCACCTCGCATCGGCGGGCGGTGGCCGCCCAGCGCAGCGGTGTGTTCGCCGAGGAGATCATCCCGGTGACCGTCCGAACCCGCGGTGGTGAGCAAGTCGTCGACACCGACGAGCATCCCCGCGCCGATACCTCGGTGGAGTCACTGGGCAAGCTCAAACCGGTTCTGGGCAAGGATGATCCGGACGCGACGGTGACCGCCGGCAACGCCAGCGGGCAGAACGATGCCGCATCGATGTGCGTGGTCACCACCCGGGAGAAGGCCGACGCGCTGGGACTGACACCGCTGGTGCGGCTGGCGTCCTGGGGCGTTGCCGGGGTGGCACCCAACGTCATGGGCATCGGACCCGTTCCGGCCACCGAAGCCGCGCTCGCCAAAGCCGGTCTGCGGCTGGGCGATATCGACCTGATCGAGCTGAACGAGGCGTTCGCCGCGCAGGCGCTGGCGGTGATGGCCGAATGGGGGTTCGGCGCCGCCGAGCGGGAGCGGACCAACGTGCACGGGTCGGGGATCTCGCTAGGGCATCCGGTCGGCGCGACCGGTGGCCGGATGCTGGCCACCCTGGCCCGCGAGCTGACCCGGCGCGGTGCCCGTTACGGACTGGAAACCATGTGCATCGGCGGCGGTCAGGGCCTGGCGGCAATCTTCGAAAGGGTCGAACAGTGACCAGACTTGCGCAAACCCTGGGTCTGACCGAGTTCCAAACCGAAATCGTCGCGACGGTCCGCCAATTCGTGGACAGGGACGTCATCCCGACGGCGGCCGAACTGGAACGCACCGACACCTATCCGCAGGCGATCGTCGACGCCATGCGTGAGATGGGCCTGTTCGGTCTGATGATTCCGGAGGAATACGGCGGGCTGGGCGAATCCCTGCTCACCTACGCGTTGTGCGTCGAGGAACTGGCCCGCGGCTGGATGAGCGTCTCGGGCGTGATCAACACCCACTTCATCGTCGCCTACATGCTGCGTCAGCACGGCACTGACGAACAGAAGCAGCACTATCTGCCGCGGATGGCGACGGGGGAGACCCGCGGCGCATTCTCGATGTCCGAGCCCGAACTGGGATCCGACGTCGCCGCGATCCGCACCCGCGCCACCCGAAACTCCGACGGCGGCTACACCATCGACGGCCAGAAGATGTGGCTGACCAACGGCGGAAGTTCGACGCTGGTGGCCGCCCTGGTGCGCACCGACGAGGGCGCCGACAAGCCGCACCGCAACCTGACCGCCTTCCTGGTCGAAAAGCCGACCGGGTTCGGGGAAGTCGCGCCGGGGCTGATCATTCCCGGCAAGATCGACAAACTGGGCTACAAGGGCATCGACACTACCGAGCTGATCTTCGACGGTTACCGGGCGGCCGCCGGCGACGTTCTCGGCGGCGCCCCCGGCCAGGGGTTCTTCCAGATGATGGACGGTATCGAGGTCGGCCGGGTCAACGTGTCGGCGCGGGCATGCGGGGTGGGGATCCGGGCGTTCGAACTGGCGGTGCGCTACGCTCAGCAACGCGAGACGTTCGGCAAACCGATCGCTGATCACCAGGCCATCGCCTTCCAGCTGGCCGAGATGGCCACCAAAGTCGAAGCAGCGCACCTGATGATGGTGAATGCCGCGCGGCTCAAGGACTCCGGGGAGCGCAACGACGTCGCGGCCGGGATGGCCAAGTATCTGGCCAGTGAGTTCTGCTCGGAGGTGACCCAGCAGAGTTTCCGGATCCACGGCGGCTACGGCTACTCCAAGGAGTACGAGATCGAACGGTTGATGCGCGACGCCCCGTTCTTGCTGATCGGTGAGGGCACCAGCGAGATCCAGAAACAGATCATCAGCAAGCGGCTGCTCGCCGACTATCGGATCTGAGCAGTGGGCACCCCCGAGTTCCCCACCCGGTCACAACTTTCCGAGGATGTGGCCCGCTTCGTGCGCAAGCGGATCTTCAACGGCAGCTACCCGGCCGGACAGTATGTGCGGCTGGACCAGCTGGCGGCCGAACTGGGTATCAGCGTCACCCCGGTGCGCGAGGCGCTGTTCGGGCTGCGCGCCGAGGGGCTGCTCGAACAGCAACCGCACCGCGGCTTCGTGGTGCTGCCGGTGACCGCCCGCGACATCGCCGACGTCGCCGACGTGCAGGCCCACATCGGCGGGGAACTCGCCGCCCGCGCGGCAGCCAACATCACCGCCGAGCAGGTGCGTGCCTTGCGGGCGATCCAGGATCAGCTGGAAGGCGCCTACGCCCGCGACGACGAAGAAGCCGCGGTGCGGCTCAACCACGACTTCCATCGGGCCATCAACGTCGCCGCCGACTCACCGAAGCTGGCCCAGCTGATGTCCCAAATCACCCGCTACGCGGCCGAATCGGTGTTTCCCACGGTCAGCGGGTGGCCGGCGAAATCCTGCAAGCATCACCGGCAGGTGCTGGCGGCATTGGCCAAACACGACGCGGAACTGGCCCGCACCACGATGGCCGAACACCTCGCCGCAGCGGCGGCGCCGATGATCGACCACCTCATCGAGCACGGGGTGGTGGACGCCTCCAGCCGGATGAGTCCGCGGCGGCGGGCGTCGGCCGGCTAGGTCGCCAGCAACATCGCCCGCAGCCGGCGCACATCCACCTTGCCGGTCGAGCCGCGCGGCACCGCATCATCGGAATCCGCCAGCAGCCACACCGTCGGCACCTTGAAGGAACTCAGCAGCGCTCGGGCCTGGGTGCGCAGCTCCGGCACGGTGTGGCCACCACACACCACCAGCGCACCCACCCGCTCGACGCCGGCCTGCGTCACATTGGTGACGAAAGCGGCGTCGACGCCCGCGACGGACCGCAGCGCCCGCTCGACCTCTCCGGGATACACCGTGGCGCCACTGACTTTGAACATGTCGTCGCAACGCCCGTGGGAGAACAGGAACCCGTCGGCGTCGAGGTGGCCGAGGTCGCCGGTGGGGTAGAAGCCGTCGACGGTGAACACGTCCTCGCGGCCGCGGCGGCAGATGCCGCGCATCAGGTGTGGCCCCCGCAGCTGAATCATGCCGATAGTGCCCGACGGAACCGGGGCGCCGGTGTCGGTGTCGACGATGCGAACCTGGATGCCGGGAAAGGGCTTTCCACAACTGCCCCACGCCGAGCGCGGCATGTCGGTGTCGGCGCGGCAGCCGCTGTACGGCCCGAAGGCTTCGGTCATGCCGAACAGGGTGGCCCGAGCCCCGGGTTCGGCGCGCTGCTCCGGCGGCAGCAGGGCTTCCAGGCTGCCCGGGCGCAGCGCGGACAAGTCGGCGCTGCCACGGTGACGGGCCAGGGTCTCGGCCTGGTCGGGCCAGCCGCGAAACAGTGTGACCCGTTCGGATTCCAGCAGGCGCAGGGTACTTTCGGCCGTCGGGATCTCCTCGGTGACCAGCGTCGCCCCCGCCTGCAACGCCGAGAGCACACCGCTGCCGAACCCGCCGACCCAGAAGAACGGCATCGGAAGATACAGCCGTGTGCTGGAATCGACGCAGCGCGCATCCAGGCCCGACCGCACCGCCCGCAGCGCGTTGCCATGGGAGTGCTGTACACCTTTCGGCAGCCCGCTGCTGCCGGAGGTGAACATGATGACCAACGGGTCGCTGGGGGTCACCGTCGCCGTCACGGCGTCAACGATCCGGGCTGCGCCCGGGTCGGGCGTGGCGGGGAGCAGCCGATCGGCCGGCCAGACTTCGCGTAGCGCGGGAAGATCGGCCGGCAGGTCATCGAGGTAGCGGTGGCCGCGGAACTCCTCGACGCCGATCAGGACCTGCACCGAGGCTACCCGAAGCTGGGCGGCCAGTTCCGGGGCGGTCAACAGGGTGCTCAGCGGGACCAGCACCGCGCCGATGCGGGTCAACGCGAGCGCGATCTGCACCCAGCGCACACCGTTGGGCATGATCAGCCCGACCCGCGTTCCCTTGCCGACACCGGCGCCGATGAACACCGCTGCCAGCTCGCGGGTGGACCGCTCGAGTTCGGCGTAGCCGAGCCGGGTGCCCGGATCGATCACCACCGGTTTGGCGCCCTCGGCGGCCCGGCCCCGCACCAGCGCATCGATGGTCAGCTGCTCAGGCATCGAACACCTTCGCCAGCTGCTGCAGATCGACTTTGCCGTTGGGACGCAGCGGCACCTGTGCGGCCGGCAGCACAACCAGGCGCCGCGGGATCTTGTAAGCGGACAACTCGGCTGCCAGCCGCTCCCGCACAACGGATTCGTCGAGGCCGTCGCCGATCAGCACGGCGGCGACCAGCTGTCCGCGGTCGGGGTCGGGCAGACCGAGCACGTGCGCGACGGCGCCGTCGGCCACCTTGGCGATCGCGCGTTCCACCTCCGCCGGCGACACATTGGCCCCGGCGGTCTTGATCATCGAACGGCGTCGGCCGAGGAAGTAGTAGAACCCGTCGGCGTCGACGCGCACCAGATCGCCGGTGTGAAACCACCCGTCGTCGTCGAAGCACTCCTCGCGGCTGCGTTTGTAGTACCGCTGCATCAGATACGGGCCGCGCACGCACAGTTCGCCGACGGCCCCGGGAACTACATCGAAACCGTTGTCGGGGTCGACGACCCGGCACTCGAAGCCGGGGGCGGGGCGGCCGTAGCTGCCGCGCCGGTGTGACGGCTGATCGGATTCGTCGTCGCTGATCAACACCACGCTGCCGGTCTCGGTCAGGCCGAGCATGTTGTGCCGCAACTGCGGATCGGCCGGACGAACCTCCGGCGCCATGATCGGATACAGGTTGCCGCGCCGCAGCGAGGAGAGGTCGCGTCTACTGAAACCGGGACGCCGGGCCAGAGCCGCGACGCCACCGACGAAACCGTTGGTGATGGTCGGCTTTTCGGCCTCGATCAGATCCAGCGTCGCGTCGGGATCGACGGCGTTGGAACACAGCAGGGTCGACCCGGCCAGCAGCGTGGCCAGGAGCGCGAACGCGAACCCGCCGATCCAGAAGAACGGCGAATTGCAGAACAGCGTGTCATCGGCGCACAGGCCGCGGATCTCGTTGAGGTTGCGCTGGTGGCCGAGCAGCCCGGCATGGGTGTGCACCACCCCTTTCGGGTTGCCGGTCGACCCGGACGTGTAGATGATCGCCACCGGATCGCAGGCCTCGACGTCGTCTTCCAGCGCCGCCAGCCGCGGATCGCGGATCGGATCAGCGCCCGGCGGCGCCACATCGAACACGATGTGGCGCAGCTGCGGCGCCTCGACACTGTAGATCGGGCCGGCGGTGATATCGACGTCGGCGATCACCTCGGCCAGCCGCTGCCGGTAGTCGTGGGAGCGGTAGGCCTCGGCGGCCAGCAGGATCTGCACATCGCTGTGCAGCAGCTGCGCACGGAGCTCCGGTGCCGGGGCAGTCGTGGCGAACGGGATCACCACCGCACCGATGCGCGCCGCGGCCAGCGCCGCCACCAAGAACGCCGCGCCGTTGGGGTACAGCACCCCGATGTGGGTGTCCTTCCCGGCGCCCAGCGTGACCAGTGTGGAAGCCAGTACGGCTGAACGTCGCTCGGCATCGGCGTAACTGAGCCGATCCGCATCGCAGATCAGCAGCGGATGCTCGGCCCGGGCGGCTGCCTGGGCACGCAGAACCGCCGGCAGCGTCGGCGCCTCACCGGGCATGCTCGTCCTGCACGCTGAGCAGCCGCCGGACCGCCGCGAGATCGGCCTTGCCCGACGGCGTCCGCGGAATGGCCGCCACCACGGTGATGTCGGTCGGGATTTCGTAGCGCGCCAGCCGGGTCCGCAGGAACTCCACCAGTGCGTCGGCGTCAACCGAGGAGCCGGCGCGCAGTTCGACGACGGCGACCGGGGTTTCACCGAGCCGCTCATCGGGGCGACCGATGACCGCCGCTCCGGTCACCGCGGGGTGGGCCTCCAGCGCCGTACGGACGTCGTCGGGCATCACCTTGAACCCGCCGCGGATGATCGCCTGATCGGCTCGGCCCAGAATCCACAGGAACCCGTCGGTGTCGATGCGGGCCAGATCGGTGGTGCGCATCCAGTCCACCGCGGGGCCGAGCTGGCCGGGTTTGACCTCCAGCAGCCCGGCATGATCGGGCGGAAGGGGCGCACCGTCTTCGCCGACGACCCGCAGCTGGGCACCCTGGCTGGCCCGGCCGACGCTGCCGCGTTTGGCATGCCAGTACCGTTGGTAGTCGGGCAGCGTCCAGCCGGCGACCCCGCCGCCGAATTCGGTTGCCGCATAAGAGGTCAATACCGGGATGCCGTACTTGTCGGTGAACGCGTCAGCGTCGTCGGCGGACAGCGGCGCGGTGCCGGAGGTGACGGCGCGGATACCGGCCAGGTCGTCGCGGGTCAGGTCCGAATGCAGCACCATCCGCAGCGCGGCCGGCACCAGCGACACCGCCTTGGGTCGATAGCTGCGGACCGCGTCGGCCCACCGGGCCAGCTCGAAGCGGTCCAGCAGCACAAAAGATCTCGCGTCCGCGACGCACTGCAGCACCCGAAACACCCCGCCGATGTGCACCAGCGGCGAGTTGACGATGGCGACACCACCGCGCAGCTCGGTGGGTTCCGGACCGAGCACGCTGTGCGCCAACATGTCGTAGCTGAGATCGACCCGTTTGGGCGGACCGGTGGTGCCGCTGGTCAACATCCACACCGCCACCCCGGGACGGCCCGGGTCGGTACCAGGTTCGGCTGCCTCGTGCACCTCGGCAGCCTCGGTCAGCCCGGTCAGCGTCACCACCGTGGTGTGCGGGCCGGCGGCGACCAAGGCGGCCAGGTCGCCGGCTTCGCCGATCACCATCGGCAGCGCCATCGCCGTGATATCGCTGCGGGTGCGATCGTCGCCGCGGGAGGGATTGATGACCACCACGCAGCCGCCACCCAACAGCACCCCGAGCAGTGCGGCGACCTGAGCGGGCCGGTTGCGCAGCAGAATCCCGACCCGCCGTCCCGCGGTCAACGCCGCGATGCGCCGGGCCAGATCGCTGAGATCGGCCCAGGAGTACCAGGTGCCGTCGTACTCCAGCGCGGCCGCCTGCGGCTGCAGCTCGAGGACGTGCGCGATGCGGCGGCTCAACCGATGGGTCATCACCGGATCTGGGGCGGGGTGGTGGGTCGCGGGGGCTGTGCGTCGAGTTCGGCCTGACCGAGCGGGTTGCCCAGCCGGGTGTAGATCAGGCCCTGATCCAGCGCCGCGCGATACGGCTTGTCCAGGGACTCCCAGATCGCCTTGACGGTGCCCTGGGTGGCCGATGGCGGCTTGGCGGCGATCGTCGCCGCGATCTGATGGGCACGCGCCCACAGGTCTTCGGCGGGGACCACCTCGGTCACCAGCCCGATCCGTAGTGCGGTGTCCGCGCTGACCCGCTCGTCGTTTCCCATCAACGCGATCCGCAGCGTTTCGCCCAGGCCGATGCGGCGCATCAACCCGATCGGCTCCAGCGCGCAGACCAGCCCGGCGGACACGTGCGAATCGAAGAACGTGGCGTCGGCCGAGCAGATCACCACGTCGGATTCGTTGACGAAGTAGAACCCGCCGGCGGTGCACATACCCTGTACCGCACACACCACGGGTTTGAACATCTTCTGCCACTTGGGGCTGAGCAACTCGCCGGGATCCTCGTGATTCCAGACGTTTTCCGGCTGCCCGTACGGGGTTTTGACGTCCAGCCCCGCGCTGAACGCCCGGGTGCCTGCCGCCCGCAGCACCACGGCGTTGGTGCCGGTGTCGAGTTTGACGATGCGCCACGCGGCGGCCATCTCCTCGCACAGCGTGCGATTGAAGGCGTTGAGCTGATCCGGACGATTCACGGTGATGGTCGCCACCTGATCGGCGCGGTCGAAGTCGAGCAGGATGGTCTCGAACGGCATCATCGGCACCGCCACTCCGGTGCCCGCTTCTCGACGAACGCCTTGGGCCCCTCCAGTGAGTCCTGGGTGTGCAGGTTGCGTTCCCGGAACGCTTCGGCGAGCATCTCTGCCTCGTGCAGCGGCATATCCAGGCCCTTGAGGATCGCCAGCCGGGTGCCGCGCACAGCCAGCGGCGCGTTGGAGTTGACGAGGCCGGCGATCTCGTGGGCGCGCTGCAGCAGCCGGTCGTGCGGCACGACCTCGCTGATCATGCCGAGATCGTAAGCGCGCTGGGCGCTGAGCCGTTCGTGGCGGCCCATCATCGCCATCCGCAGCGCCACCGAGCGGGGCAGCACCCGGGCCAACCGGACCACCTCGCGTCCGGCGACCAAGCCGATCGACACGTGCGGATCGAAGAAACTGGCCTGCTCCGAGGCGATGACGATGTCGCCGGTGGTGACCCAGTCCAGCCCTGCGCCGCAACAGATGCCGTTGATGGCCGCCAGCACCGGCTTGGCCATGGTGCGAAACGGCGGGGTGCCCTCCTGCGGGGCCTCCCACTGCTCATAGCTGGACAGGTAGGGCCGTTCGTTGATCACCTTGCCGTCACCGGGGATCGCCTTGACGTCGGCGCCGGTGCAGAACGCCCGGCCGGTGCCGGTCACGACCAGCATCCAGACGTTGTCGTCGTTCTCGGCTTCGTGGTAGGCGGCCCGCAATTCGGTGATCATGTGCGGGCTGAGCGCGTTGAGCGCCTCGGGACGGTTCAGCGTGATCGTCGCCGTGTGTGCGTCCACGTCGTAGGTGATCGAATCGAACCGCGCGGATTCAGCAGTCATCCATGGCCCCTTCGGCTAACGACCCTTGAACTCGGGTGGGCGTCGCTGACTGAACGCAGCCAGCCCTTCCTTGAAATCAGCTGTCCGGCAGGACAATTCCAGGTTGAACAGCTCCTGGGTCAAGGACGCCGCCAGGCTTGCCTGCTGGCCGTGGTTGAGGGCCTGTTTGGTCAGCCCGATCGCGACCGTGGGTCCGTCGGCCAGGCGGGCCAGCAGTTCCTCGGCGGCGGCATCCGGGTCGGCGGCCGCCTGATGGATCAGCCCCCAGTCGGCGGCGTCGGCGCCGCTGACCTTCTCGCCGAGCAGCAGCATCCGCCGGGCCCGGGCCAGGCCGATCAACCGGGGCAGCAGCCAGGTGGAACCCGAATCCGGGCTGAATCCCCGGGACACGAAGGGTTCCCAGAACACCGCGTCGGGCGCCGAGACGGTGAAGTCGGCCGCCAGCGCCAGGTTGGCGCCCAGGCCGACCGCCCAACCGCGGACGCTGGCGACCACCGGCAGTTGGATGCTGTGGATCAGCTCGATGACCCGGTGCGCGGTATTGGGGATGCGCCGAACCAGATCGCCGGCGCGGGGACGGCCGCCGCCGGTATTGGTGGCCACCCAGTCCGCGCCGCTACAGAAGTCGGTCCCGGCGCCGCGCAGGTGAACGGCCCGCAGCGTGTCGTCGCTGGACGCCGCCGTCAACACGGTCACCAGCGTGTCGATCATGTTATGGCTCAACGAGTTCCGGCGCTCAGGGCGGTCCAGGGTGATCCGCAGCAACGCACCGTCGCGATGCGTCAGCACCGAGCCCTCGGTCGCATCGTCGGTCACGGTGATGTCCGCCCTTCCGTCGCTATATCGTTACCCATACAGTAGGCTATACGATTGTCGCGAGTCGAGGGAAGTTCGGATGGCGGAAGGCACGGGCGTGTCAACAACCGCGGGGGTCACCCGCTACGGGGAACAGCCGCTGGAACAGACGGTCGCCGCCGCCGCGGCGATGCGTCGATTGACCGGGTTGCTGCTCGCCGTGGAGCACCCGCATCCGGCGGTGGATGACATGCTGGCCCGCTTCGCCGGCTGGGAACAGCAGCTGGCCGCGGTCGCCCCGCCGAACAGCGCGCCGCGGATCGGCGCGGACGGCGGTAGCGACCACCGTGTCTATCTGAGTCATGCGTTCGACATCGGCGCGTTCAATCCGTGTTTCCCGGAATATCGCTTCGACCACCTCGGCGTCGAGACCGCCTCGGGCCGGGTGACGTTCCCGCTGAACTACGAGGGTCCGCCGGGGCTGGTGCACGGCGGATTCCTGGGCGTGTTCTTCGACTGCGTGATCCAGCATCAGAGCTGCGCGGCGCAGCTGGCGGGACGCACCCGGACGCTCTCGGTGACCTTTCGGCGGCCCACGCCCGTCCTGACCGAGCTGACCTTCGACATCGTGCGCACCGAAGACGAGCGCGGCATCACCTCGGTGGTGCGGCTGCGTCACGACGACGAGGTGCTGTGCACCGGTGAGGCCAACACGGTCGCGTCGCCGCCGGAAAAGCTGACCGGCTACCAATTCGGCGGGCGACGGCCCGGGAAGGAGGATCCTGTCCGATGACGCCCGCAGATCCCGACGGCCGTGTGCTCTTCGACGTCGACTACGACGAACGCATCGCCACCATCACCTTGAACAACCCCGCGCAGCGCAACTCCTATGACGCCGCGATGCGTGGTGCCGTGGCCCGCTGCCTGGATAAGGTCGCCGAGGACGACGATCTGGTGGTCGTGCTGCTGCGCGGCGCCGACGGGGTGTTCTCCACCGGTGCCGACATGAACAACGCCTACGGCTGGTACGGCGAGGGTGCCGAGAAGGCGCCGACCAAGAGTCGGCCCAGCCAGCGGCGCCGGCTGACGGTGGACCGCAAGACGTTCGGCTTCTATCACAACCTGATGGGCTTCCCGAAGGTCACCGTGGGGGAGATCAGCGGCTACGCCCTGGGCGGCGGCTTCGAGATGGCGCTGATGACGGACATCTCGGTGATCGGGCGGACCACCAGGATCGGCATGCCGGCGGTCCGCTTCCTGGGACCGGCGCTGGGCAGCCTGCACATGTTCTTTCACCGGCTCGGGCCGGTGCTGGCGCGACGGTTGCTGCTGACCGGCGACATCATCGAGGCCGGCGCCGTCGAACACCTCGGTGTGTTCACCGAAACCTGTGCGCCGGACATGGTTTCGGCGCGGGCACGGTACTGGGCGCGTAAGGCGGCCAAGATGCCCGCCGACGGCGTGGTGATCGCCAAGGAGGCGTTCCGGCTGGTCGAGCAGAGCCAGGCCTACCAGGGCGAGGAAGTGGCCAGCTATCTGTTCCACGCCTACGGAACCAATCTGCAGTTCTCGCCCGGCGAGTTCAACTTCGTCAAGACCCGGGCCCAGCACGGAACCAAGGAGGCCTTCCGGCTGCGCGACGAGCACTTCGAGGTCCCCGAGCCCTGAGGCCGGGTACCGGTCGGCCCGGCTCACTGCTAGGTTTACATAAACGTCTCATAGTGTAAGGTTGCAGAATGTCCACTCCTGTCATCGTCGGTGCCGTTCGGACCGCCATCGGACGCTCGTTCAAGGGAACCTTGGTCAACACTCCGCCGGAGACGCTGATCACCACCGTGCTGCCCGAGGTGGTGCGCCGCGCCGGCCTCGAGTCCAGCGCCATCGATGACATCATCTTCGCTGAATCCCACTACGGCGGGGGTGATCTGGCGCGTTACGCCGCCGCCAAATGCGGGATGGAAACTGTTCCCGGCCAGTCCGTCAACCGGCACTGCGCGGGCAGCCTGACGGCGATCGGCAACGCGTCGGCGCAGATCGGCTCCGGCATGGAGCGGGTGCTGATCGCCGGCGGGGTGCAGTCACTGTCGATGACGCCGCTGACGAAGTGGCGGGTGCCCGGGCCGGAGGTGAGCTTCATCGAGCCGTGGATGCCGCCGACGCACCCGGAGACCCCGGACGCACCCACCCGCGACATGTCGATCACGGTGGGCTGGAACACCGCGCAGGCGGCGGGCATCACCCGCGAGGAGATGGACGCGTGGGCGGCGCGGTCACATCAGCGGGCGATCGCTGCGATCGACGCCGGCAAGTTCGTCGACGAGATCGTGCCGCTGAAGGTGGAGTTGCCCGACGGATCGGTGATCGAGTTCAGCGTCGACGAGTTCCCCCGTCGCGACACCACCGCCGAGAAGCTGGCCGGCCTGAAGGTGCTGCACCCCGAGATCGAGGGGTTCTCGATCACCGCGGGCAACAGCAGCGGCACCAACGACGCCGCGGCGGCGGTCGCACTGGTGGACCGCGACTACGCGGACACCGAGGGCCTGACCGTGATGGGGACGGTCAAAGCCTGGGCGTCCGTGGGTGTCGCGCCGCGTGACACCGGACTGGGCGGGGTCAAGGTGATCGGCAAGGTGCTGCAACGGGCCGGGCTGCGCCCCGCCGATGTCGCGCTGTGGGAGATCAACGAAGCGTTCGCGTCGGTGCCGATCGCGGCATGCCGCGAATACAGTCTGGACGAGGAGAAGGTCAACTTCTTCGGCAGCGGTTGCAGCCTGGGGCATCCGATCGCGGCGTCCGGGGCCCGGATGGTGACCACGTTGGTCTACGAGCTGCAGCGCCGCGGTGGCGGCATCGGGGTGGCCGCGATGTGCGCCGGCGGCGGCCAGGGCGGCGCGGTCGTCGTCGAGGTCTAGACCGGCCTTATCCGCCGACGGCGCTGCATGACTCGCGAGATTGCATCGTGGAACGAAACGTGTGAGTGGCGCTGTCCCTGACGGCAATCTCGCGCTGACGCGGGCTATCCGGCGCAGGTCACTTGGTACGTGACCGCTTCTTGCCCGACTCGATCAACCGGCTGGCGTGGTCGAGGATGCAATCGAGGCCGTACTCGAAATTCGTGTCGTCGGCCGCGCCGATCCGATGCCCCTCGCTGGTGACCTGCGCCAGCAGCGGCGTCGTCTCGGCATCGATGACCATGACCTCTTCGAAGTCACCGGGACCGTCGTCGGCAGCCTCCCGGTTCTTCTCGTAGAGCCGGCGCAGCACCACCGATCCGCGGACGTGAACCGAGATCGCCGAGTAGGTGTCGAACGCCTCCTCGGCGGACAGCCCGGCCTCGACGAGGCTGGCGATCGCCTTTTCCACCTCCTGCACACCCAGCCGGGCGGCGCGCGGACTCAGCGCTGCCCGGATCAGGATCAGGTCGCACAGGATCGGGTTGGCCAGGAACGCCTTTCGCATCGTGCGGGCGTGGTTGCGGAGGGTCTCGCTCCACTCGTTGGCTTCGACATAGGGGGTGGCGAACACGAACTGCCGCAACGCCCGATTCGTCATCGCGTTGAGCAGGTCGTCCTTCTTGCGGAAGTACCAGTAGATGCTGGTGACCCCGACACCGAGATGCTTGCCCAGCAGCGGCATGCTCAGGTTGTCCACCCCGACCTGCTCGGCGAGTTCGAACGCACCGTCGATGATGTCGTCGGGATTGATCGATCCGCGTTCACGCCGCTGGCGCTTCTCAGCGGTTGCTTGCTTGGCCACGGCGGGCACCTCCCGGGGGTTCGTTCCTGCACATGTGGTTCGGCGACACTGCCTGACCAGCGATGGGTCGCGGTCCGTCGTGCGCGGTCAACCATACCGGCGAGCGGCCGACGGGCCCGCCGGGCGCACGGGGACGGGTTCTCATCCTTCAACTGTAACGCCTATGGTAAGGATTCTGGTAAGTATCGATCCGGCGAGGGAAGGATGGTTCGGTGTCAGAAGCGGTGCTGCGGGAGCGCCAAGGGCGGACTCTCATTATCACTATCAATCGGCCGGAGGCCCGCAACGCGGCCAACAAGGCGGTCGCCGAAGGCTTGGCTGCGGCCTGCGACGAACTCGACGACACCCCCGAGCTGTCGGTCGGTGTACTGACCGGGGCGGGGGGCAATTTCTGCGCCGGGATGGACCTGAAAGCGTTTGCCGCCGGCGAACTGGCGTACGTGCCCGGCCGGGGTCTGGGCTTCACCGAACGGCCGCCGCGCAAGCCGCTGATCGCCGCCGTCGAGGGGCACGCGGTGGCCGGCGGCACCGAGCTGGTGCTGGCCACCGACCTGGTGGTGGCCAGCAAGGGCGCGAAATTCGGTATCCCCGAGGTCAAGCGGGGGCTGGTGGCCGCCGGCGGCGGATTGCTTCGCTTGCCGCACCGCATCCCCTATCAGAAAGCGCTGGAGTTGGCGCTGACCGGTGAGACGTTCACCGCCGAGCAGGGCGCCGAGTGGGGTTTCGTCAACGTGCTGACCGAACCGGGCGAGGCGCTGGCCGGGGCGATCGCGCTCGCCGATCGGATCACCGCCAACGGGCCGTTGGCGGTGGCGGTGACCAAGGAGATCATGGTCCAGGCTGCGGGCTGGTCGCCCGATGAGATGTGGCAGAAGCAAATGGAACTCATCACACCGGTGTTCTCCTCGCACGACGCCAAGGAGGGGGCCATCGCGTTCGCCGAGAAGCGGGCACCCAACTGGACCGGCAGCTAGCCGCCGTCGAGGACGTCACCGCGGGGTAGGAGTCGAGGATGGCGACGGCACGCGACGCGCGAGAGTGGGCGCGCGGGGCGCTGCGCGGAATCGGTGACTCGCTGTACACCCCGTTCTGCGGGGTCGACGGCGAGGACATCGACGTCGACGCCTACCGCGCGTTGGTGCGGTACTGCGTCAGCGATCTCGGGCATCCGATGCTGTGGTGCACCAGCGGGGTGGGCGAATTCTGGTCGTTGACCATCGCCGAACGCAAACGCCTGCTGGAGGTCGCGATCGCCGAGGCGCGCGCAGCCAACCCCGACATCATCATCCAGGCCTGCACCGCGGCGACGTCGGCCAAGGACTGTCTGGACCTGACCCGGCATGCCCAGCAGGCCGGTGCCGACATCGTCTACATCCAGACGCCGATGATGGAAACCCACGGTGGTGAAGGGGTGTTGCGCTTCTTCCGCTACATCAGCGAACGCACCGACATCGCGCTGGGGATGTTCAACTCGCCGTCCTCGGGCTACGTGCTCAGCGCGGCCGAAAGTGCCCGTCTCTATGCGGAAATCCCGGCGGTGTGCGCCACCAAGGAGGGGGCGTTCCGGCCGGTCAACAGCCGGATGCTGCACGAACTGGCACCCGGCCTGGTGATCTGGGAATGCGACAAGACGGTGTATCGCGCCGGATGGCTGCGCGAGGGGATCGTGTGCCCGGCGCAACTGGGCACCACCGGCTACCTGTTCGAGACGCCGCAGCGCCGACTGCTCAGCGAGTACTGGGCGTTGATCATGGCCGACCGGCTGATCGAGGCCATGGACTACGGGCGGCAATCGGGGCTGGACCAGTTCGACCTCGACATGGGGTCCTGGCTGACCCGCTATCCCGGCCGCCCCGACTACTTCACGCACTGGGGCGGCGCCTTCAAGTACGCGGCGTCGCTGCTGGGCCTGCCGGTGGGCGGCTACCCGCATTCCCGGCCTCCGCAGGCGGAGCTGCCGGCGGCGGCCCGCGAGCAGATCAGCACCGCCTACCGCCGGCTGGGGCTGATCGGCGAATAGGCCCCTGACCAGCGAACAGGTGACGACGTAGTGCGCCGTGGCGACTTGCGCGCGCCGCTACCGAAAGGTATACAGTATGAGTAATCACGAAGCGGTGTCGTCAACGGCGAGGAGGTGTCGCGGGTGAGCGTGGTCAGGGATTCCGACCGTCAAGACGCCGTGCTGTACGACGTCACCGCCGGCGGCGTCGCGATCGTGACCCTCAACCGCCCGGAGCGCCTCAACGCGTGGGGACCCGACATCTCCTCGGGCTTTTACCGCGCGATCGACCGGGCCGAAGCCGATCCGGCGGTGCGTGTCATCGTGCTCACCGGAACCGGTCGCGGTTTCTGCGCGGGCGCCGACCTCGGCGGGTCGGGGTCGATCGATGAAAAGCTCGGCGACGGCGACACCGACGTCACCACGTTGGTCGGTGAACGGCACCCGCATTTCCTGACTGCGCTGCGCAAGCCCATTGTGGCCGCCGTCAACGGTGCCTGCGTCGGTATCGGCCTCACCCACGCACTGATGTGTGACGTCCGGTTCGCCGCTGCCGGAGCAAAATTCGCCACCGCGTTTACCCGCCGTGGACTGATCGCCGAATACGGAATCTCCTGGATTCTGCCGAGGCTGGCCGGCTGGGGTGCGGCGATGGACCTGCTGCTGAGCGGGCGCACGTTCTACGCCGAGGAGGCGCAAACGCTGGGTCTGGTCAAGGAAGTGGTGGCACCCGATCAACTCATGGCCCGTGCCCTGGCCTACGCGGAGGACATCGCCCACAACTGCTCACCGGCGTCGTTGGCGGTGATCAAGCAACAGGCGTACGACGATGCGCTGCGTGATGTCGGCGAGGTCAGCGCACACGCCGAAACGCTGATGCACGAGTCGCTGCTGCGGCCCGACGTCGTCGAGGGCATCACCAGCTTCCTGGAGAAGCGGCCGCCGAAATTCCCGCCGCTGAACCCCTCTGCTCACGGAAAGGATTACGGCGATGACGCTGGACTATCGAGCCATTGACGCCGATAACCACTACTACGAGCCGGTGGACTCGTTCACCCGGCATCTGCCCAAGGAATTCACGCGCCGCGGCGTGCAGATGCTCACCGAGGGCAAACGCACCTTCGCCGTCATGGGGGGTGTGATCAACCAGTTCATCCCGAACCCGACGTTCGATCCGATCATCGAACCCGGCTGCCTGGATCTGTTGTTCCGCGGCGAGATCCCCGAGGGCGTCGATCCGGCATCGCTGATGAAGGTCGACCGCCTCGGCGATCACCCCGAATACCAGGACCGCGAGGCGCGGGTGAAGGTGTTGGACCGGCAGAACCTCGAGATGGTGTTCATGTTGCCGACGTTCGCCTGCGGCGTGGAGGAGGCACTCAAGCACGACGTCGAGGCAACGATGGCGTCGCTGCATGCGTTCAACCTCTGGCTCGACGAGGATTGGGGTTTCGACCGTCCCGACCACCGGTTCATCTCGGCACCGATGATCTCGCTGGCCGATCCCGAGAAAGCCGTCGACGAAGTCGAATTCGTCCTGGAACGCGACGCCAAGATGGTGCTGGTGCGGCCCGCTCCGGTGCCCGGGGTGGTGAAGCCACGGTCGTTGGGCGACCCGCTGCACGATCCGGTGTGGGCGCGGTTGGCCGAGGCCGGTGTTCCGGTCGGCTTTCACCTGTCCGACAGTGGCTATCTGGCGATCGCGGCGCTGTGGGGTGGTCAGGCGAGGTTCGAAGGGTTCGGCAAGAAGGATCCGCTCGACCAGATTCTGCTCGACGATCGGGCGATCCACGACACCATGGCCTCGATGATCGTGCACCAGGTGTTCAGCCGTCATCCCGCGTTGAAGGTCGCCAGCATCGAGAACGGCTCCTACTTCGTGTACCGGTTGATCAAGCGACTCAAGAAGGCCGCCAACACCGCCCCGTACCACTTCAAGGAAGATCCGGTGGAGCAGCTGCGGAACAATGTTTGGATCGCCCCCTACTACGAGGACGACGTCAAGTTGCTCGCCGAGACCATCGGGGTGGACAAGATCCTGTTCGGCTCGGACTGGCCGCACGGCGAGGGGCTCGCCGACCCGATGACCTTCACCGCCGATATTCCGCAGTTTCCCGAGTTCAGCGCCGAAGACACCCGGAAGGTGATGCGGGACAACGCCTTGAACCTGCTCGGCGCCAACGTCGCGGCCACCGCGTCCCCGTGAGCGAATGGACGATCGGGGCCGTCCTCGACGCGATCGCGGACGCCATCCCCGATCGCGTGATGACGATCTGCGGGGAGCGTCGCAGCAGCTACGCGCAGGTCGCCGAACGCACCCGGCGGTTGGCGAACTTCCTGGCCGGCCAGGGCTTGGGCGCCCACCGGCAACGGGAGACGCTGCATCGTTGGGAGTGCGGCCAGGACCGGGTCGCGCTGATCATGCACAACGATCTGTACCCCGACATGGTGATCGGGTGTCTGAAGGCGCGCACCGTCCCGGTCAACGTCAACCACTACTACGCGCCACGCGAAGTCGCCGAACTGCTGGACTACGTCAAACCGCGTGCCGTGATCTACCACCGGTCACTGGGAGCCACATTCGCCGATGTGTTGGCTGCCGCGGGTGTGGCGCTGGCGATCTCGATCGACGACGGCAGCGACGCCGCGGAACTGCCGGGCGCAGTCACCCTGGCGGACGCGCTGGAGCAGGGCGACGCCGACTGCGCCACACCCGGATCGCCCGACGACGTGTTGATGATCTGCACCGGCGGCACCACCGGGCGCCCCAAGGGCGTGCTGTGGCGGCAAGGTGACATCTACGTCTCATCGATGAACGGCGCCGACCACGACACCGTCACCGAGATCCACGACAAGGTGCGCCATTGCGGCGCGCCATGGTTCGCGGTGTCGCCGCTGATGCACGCGGCCGGAATGTGGACGGTGTTCTCCGGGGCGCTGAGCGGTCAGACCGTCGTGCTCTACGACACCCGGACCCGATTCGATCCCCGCATCGCCCTGGAAACCGCCGAGCGGGAAAAGGTCGGCATGATGACCATGGTCGGTGACGCTTACGTCGCGCCGCTGGTGGAGGAACTCGGCCGACGCAGCTACGACTTGTCGTCGCTGTTCGCCATCGGCACCGGAGGCGCGGCGACCAATCCGAAATATCAGCGCGCGCTGCTGGACTACCTGCCGCAGATCACCTTGATCAACGGCTACGGCTCGTCGGAGACCGGCAACATGGGCTTCGGTCACAGCCAGCGCGGCGCGCGGCGCGACACCTTCGAGCTGCGCACCGGCGGCCTGCTGGTATCCGCCGACTACCGCCGCTTCCTCGCCCCGGGTGACCGTGAAACCGGCTGGGTGGCAAGGACCGGACGAATCCCGCTGGGCTACTTCGACGACGCCGACGCCACCCGGCGCACTTTTCCCGAGGTCGACGGTGTGCCGGTGGTGATCTCCGGGGACCGGGCGTCGATCGAAGACGACGGCACACTGCGGCTGTACGGCCGCGACTCGCTGGTGGTCAACACCGGCGGCGAGAAGGTGTTCGTCGAAGAGGTGGAGGAAGTTCTGCGCGCCCACCCCGGGCTTGCCGACGCGCTGGTGGTGGGCCGGCCCAGTGAACGGTGGGGGCAGGAGATCGTCGCGGTGGTCGCCTTCCACCCGGGTGCGGCCGTCAGCGCCGCCGAACTGCACGCGCACTGCACCGCGACGCTGGCCCGGTTCAAGGCGCCCAAGCAGTTCGTCGTCGTCGATGCCGTCCGCCGCCTCGGCAACGGTAAGGCCGACTACCGCTGGGCGAAAGACACTGCACGACAAGGGGTGACATGACCGATGAGCCACGCCGGGCGATCGACTGCCTGGTCAATGTGCATTTCGGCGAAACCGAGCAGCAGCCCGGCTGGATGCTCAAGGTGCGCGACGACTACTTCAAGGGTCCCGAGTCGATGTTCGCCCCCGTCGAGATGGCCGAGTTGCTCGACGAGATGGACTCTCAGGGCGTGACCAAGGCGATCCTGATGGACTCGCTGGTCAAGCCGTCGGTCACCGCCCGCAAATTCGTCGAAGCCCGGCCGGACCGGTTCAGTTTGGCGATGGGGGGAATGAACCTGCTGCGCCCGGTGGCCTCGCTGCGGGAGCTGTCGGCCGTCGTGGCCGATCTGCCCGTCGTGTATGCCGCGGTGGGACCCAGCTTCTGGGGCGACGGGCAGTATCCGCCCAGCGACGCCGTGTACTACCCGCTGTACGCCAAATGCGCCGAGTTGGAGTTGCCGCTGTGTATCAACACCGGGATTCCCGGGCCGCCGATCCCCGGCGAAGTGCAGAACCCCATCCATCTGGATCGGGTCTGTGTCCGATTCCCGGAACTGCGGCTGTGCATGATCCACGGCGCTGATCCGTGGTGGGACATCGCGATCCGGTTACTGATCAAATACAGCAACCTGCGCCTGATGACCTCGGCGTGGTCACCGAAACGACTGCCGGACAGCCTGCTGCACTACATGCGCACCCGCGGCCCGAACAAGGTGATCTTCGGCTCGGACTGGCCGGTGCTGAAGATGCGCCGGGTGGTGCCGGAGGCGAGCGCACTGCAGTTGCCCGCCGACGTGCTGGACAACTACCTCTACAACAACGCGCAGGACTTCTTTTTCACCGGACAGGAGCAGTAACGCCATGGACCGCTACGAACTGCGCAGGCTTGACTACAGCCTGTCCGAGGACCACACCGCGCTGCGGGACGCCTACCGGCAGTTCTTCAAGACGTACTGTGCGATCGAAACCGTGCGCGCGGCGGAGGCATCCGGGTTCGACAAGAGCCTGTGGGAACGGCTGTGCGCGATGGGTGCGACGACCATGGCGCTGCCGGAATCCGCCGGCGGCGACGGGGCGACAATGGTCGACCTCACTCTGGTCGCCGAAGAGATCGGCCGCACCCTGGCCCCGGTGCCCTGGATCGACCACGTCTGCGCTGCGCGGCTGCTGGCGGGTTTGGGGACGGTGTCGGCGGAGATCGTGGCCGGCCGGCAGGTGGTCGCGATGGACCCCGCGCTGCATCCGGTCGACGGCGTCCGGCTGATCGCCGCGGGCTCGATCGCCGACCACATCATCATCCGCGACGGCGCCGACGTGGTCCTGCTCAGCTTCGGAACCCGGCCGGCCCGCGTCGACAACATCGGCAAGCTGCCGATGGCCTGGGTGGACCCCGGCGCCGCCGACCAGCGCACCGTGCTGGCCAGCGGCCCGGACGCTGTCGCGCAGTATCAGCGGGCACTGGATGAGTGGCGGCTGCTGACGGCGGCGGCCCTGGTCGGTCTGGTCGAGGAAACGATGACCATCGCCGCGGAGTTCGCCAAGACCCGCTACACCCTGGGGGTGCCGATCTCGACGCTGCAGGCGATCTCACATCCGCTGGCGAACATGGCCATCGCCGTGCAGGGCGGGCGCGGATTGTCCCACCGCGCTGCGTGGTTCATGGACAACGAGCCGGCCGAGCGTCCGGAGCTGGCGCCGTCGGCGTTCGTGTTCATGGCCGAGGAGGCCGCCAAGGCAGCCACCATGGCGGTGCACATCCAGGGCGGTCTCGGTGTGTCGGCGGAGGCCGCCGCCACGGCCTACCTGGTGCGGGCCCGTGGCTGGCCGCTGGCCGGCGGAGACCCCGGGGCCACCGCGGTGTACATCGCGCAACTGGTGGCCGCCCGCGAAGCCGCGGCACAGGTTTAGGAGCAACCGATGGATTTCTCACGCGTCGAACTGTCCGCCGACGACAAGGCCTTCCGCGACGAGGTACGCACCCTGCTGGGCACGGTTGTCACCGAGGAGGTGATCCGACGCGACCGGGAGACCGGTGACAACTTCGACGAGGGCGTGCATCTGGCGCTGGGCGCGGCCGGGTATCTGGAGGCCGAATGGCGCTCGGAGGCCGATGGCGGGTTCAGCCGGGTGCGCCGGCGCATCTGGGAGCTGGAGAAGCGGCGCTACGAAGTGCCCTGGGTGACCTGGGGAACCACCTCGATGGTGGCGCGGTCGGTCGCGAAATTCGGCTCGCCCGAGCTGCGGGACGAGGTCATGCCGCGGGTGTTCAGCGGCGAGGTCCGGTTGTGCCTGGGCTACACCGAACCCGAAGGCGGCTCGGATGTGGCGACCTGCAAGACCCGCGCGGTGCGCGACGGCGACGGCTGGCTGATTAACGGCTCGAAGATGTTCACCACCGGCGCGCACAACTGCCAGTACGTGTTCCTGATCACCAACACCGACCCGGACGCGCCAAAGCACAAGAGCCTGACCATGTTTCTGGTTCCGCTGGACTCACCCGGCATCGAGATCCAGGGCATCCGCACCGTCGACGGCGACCGCACCAACATCGTCTACTACAGCGACGTCCGGGTCGACGACCGCTACCGCCTCGGCGAGGTCAACGGTGGCTGGGCGGTGGTGCGCGAACCGCTGGACGCCGAACACGGCGCGGTGGCCGCCGCCGTCGACGGCCTGGCCGATGTGTCGATCATGATGCACCAGGCCATGTTCATGTGCGAGGCCGCCGACCATGTCGCGGCACTGGTCGGGCGTCGCGGCGTCGACGACCGCTCGGTGGCCTACCGGCTCGGACGCAGCACCGCCCGGATGGAGGTCGCGCTGTCCACGCCGAGCATCTTCGGTCGCGTGGCGATCGCCCAGACCATGCGGGACATCTCACCGGAGTTGATGGACATCGGCGGTGCGGTGACGGCATTGCCGATCGGCGCCGAGGGCGGTGCCGGCGACCGCAGCGAATACGTCTACCGGTTCGCGCCGCTGGTCGGTATCTACGGTGGCACCCTGGAAGTGTTCCGCAACATGATCGCCCAATACGCCCTGGGTTTGGGAAAACCCAACTACTCCCCGGCCCGATAGCGCGAACAGACGCAAATATGCCCAAAACGAGGGCTTTTTGGGCACATTTGCGTCTGCTCGCCGGGGCCGGGGCCGGGGCTGGGGCTGGGGCCGGGGACCGTCAGGTCCGCGCCAGAGCCGGTGGATGCCCGGCGGCCGGGTCGGGGTTGGCGATCGGCAGGCCCATGAACCGGCGGGCGTTGTCGCCCATGAAGTCGTAGGTGCGGCGCACGTCCATGCCCTCGGCGTACTTCCAGATGCCCTTGGGTTCGGCCAGACCTTCCGGGTGCGGGTAGTCCGAGCCGAACAGCACCCGGTCCCAGCCGACGGTGTCGACCACGTCGGCCACGCACCCCTCCCAGAACGGGCTGACCCAGATGTTGCGGCGGAACACGTCGTGCGGGTGTTCCGGGAAGTTCTGCGGCATCTTCTTGCACAGGTCCTCGAAGTCACCGAACAGCGGGTAGATCCATGAGCTGCCGTTCTCCACGCTGGCGATGCGCAGCTTGGGGAACCGGGTCAGCGTGCCGTGGCAGATCAGGCTGGTGATCATGTCGGCGATCTCGCGATGGCCAAACACCATCCAGCGGAAGGCGCTCTGCGCCATGAAGTTCTGCGTGTGCGGAGGCTCCCAGCGGCTGACGTAGTCGTCGAGTGGCGGGTAGCTGGCATGCAATACGATGGGCAGGCCGGCGGCCTCCACGTCACGCCAGAACGGGTCGAACTCGGGCAGTGCGGGGGAGCGCCACCCGTGCAGGCCGTTGACCGGTCCCGGCTTGATCAACGCGACCCGGGCGCCGTTGTCCAGCAGATAGGCGAGCTCCCGCTGGGCGGCATCGACCTCGGACAGGTTGATGATCGGCGTGGAGAAGATCCGGTCCCGGTACACGTAGCCCCAGTGCTCGAGCATCCACTGGTTCAGCGCGTGAATGATCGCCAGCGTCAACTGCGGGTCCTCGGCGCTGGAGTGTTCGACGAGGCTGGCGAGCGTCGGGTAGTTCAGCGCCTCGACCACACCTTGCCGATCGAGCTCGGCCAGCCGGTCGTCGGGGTTGCGGGTGGCGGCCGGGGCGTCGATCGCCGGCCCCTGCATCTCGCGCAGGGTGAGACCCTCGACGTTGTCGCCGGCGAAGAACTTCTCATGCGCGCCGGGAGCCGCGACCCGCTCGAAGGTGGGGTTGGGGATGAAGTCGGTGACCTTGCCGTTGATCACGATCCGCGTCTGGCGGCCGAACTGGGCGAACTGGACTGCCCGTGAGTACTTCTCGGGAAGGAACTTCGTCAGCGACTCCGGAGTCTCGTACATGTGCTGATCGGCATCGAAGATCGGTGCGTCACGAAACTGAGTCATGGGGGTCCTCTCTGTACACGGCGAGCAGACGCAAAAGTGCCCAAAATGGTGGCTTTAAGGGCACATTTGCGTCTGCTCGCCGGGGATCAGGTGGTCAGGATGGTGGCGGCCGCCGTGCCGGGGGCACCGTAGAGCTGGGCGAAACCGACCCTGGGCGCACCGGGCACCTGGCGATCCCCGGCCTGGCCGCGCAGCTGGCGCACCAGCTCGTGGATCTGGCGCAGCCCCGACGCGCCGATCGGCTCGCCGTTGGCGATCAGCCCGCCGTCGGTGTTGATCGGCAGGGCGCCGCCGATCTCGGTGGCGCCGTCGGCCAGCAGCCGCTCCTGCTCGCCGTCGGCGCAGAACCCGCACTCGGCCATGTGGATGACCTCCGCGCCGGCATCGGTGTCCTGCAGCTGAATCACGTCGACGTCCTGCGGCGCGACGCCGGCCCGCTCGAACGCCGCGCGGGCCGCATAGACGGTCGGGGCGAGGTCCTCGGCGACCGGGGCGAACGTGGTGTTGACCTCATAGGCACCGTAGCGACGGGTGCGCACCTCGACGGCGCGCAGGTACACCGGCTTGTCGGTGTAGCGGTGGGCGATGTCGGCCCGGCACATCACCACCGCGGCCGCACCCTCGTCGGGCGCACAGAACATGTACTGGGTCAGTGGATAGTTCAGCATCGGCGACGCCAGGATCTCGTACTCCGGAATGGGTTTGCGGCGGAACGCATTCGGGTTCAGCGCGCCGTTTCGGAAGTTCTTGGCGGCAACCTTGGCCAGGGTGGCCTGCGAGATGCAGTGGTCGTGCAGATAGCGATTGGCCTTCATCCCGAAGAACTGGGTGGTGAGGTACTGGCCGTTCTCGGCGTACCAGCGCGGCATCCCGACGAGGGCCGGATCCTCGGTGAACGCGCCGCGCGGATGCTTGTCCAAGCCGACGGCGATCCCGATGTCGTAGTCGCCCAGCCGGATTCCGTCCGCGCAGGCCTTGGCGGCGCTGGCCGCGGTGGCGCAGGCGTTGAACACGTTGGTGAACGGAATCCCGGACAGTCCCACCATCCCGACGATGGCGTCGGGGTTGGCCACCGTCCAGCTGCCTCCGGTCGCGGCGCCGATGTCCGACCACTGCACGCCGGCGTCGGCCACCGCGGCAAAGATGGCGTCCACACCCATTTCCATCGCTGACTTGCCCTCGAAGCGGCCGAATGGGTGCAGGCCGACACCGATGATGGCGACCTCGTTCATGACCGCGCCTCGCCGGGTCGGAAGGCAAAGGTGAGGATCTCGTTGCCGTCGTCGTCGGTGTTCAACGGCACCATCGTCAGCTCGACGGACATCCCGAATTCCAGCTTGTCGGGGTCATTCTCGGTCAGCCGGCCCTCGACACGGATCACGTCGCCCAGTTGCACCAGACCCACGCCGAACGGCACGAACGTCGCACCGGTCGCGCCGCGGTAGGGCGGTCCGGGCGGGAAGCCCTGGGTGGTCCACGCCACCAGCGTGCCGCTGCGCGGCAGCAACTCCCGGGTCATGGCGTCGCTGCTGCATCGGGGGCAGCGCTGCTGTTCGGGAAACACCGTCGCCGAACACGCGCCGCACCGGCTGCCGACCAGCTGCGGATGGTCCTCCGGCCAGGTCGTGATGTCGGGCGCGAGAGCCTTCTGCATGAATCCTCCTGGTGTGCGTAGGGGGCGGAAAAAGTCGAGTGGGCTGCGCCGTCAGCGCAGAGTCAACGCGGTCAGGCGATCGCCCCGGACTCCTTGAGCTCAGCGATACGGTCCCAGTCCAAACCCAACTCCATCAGCACCATCTCGGTGTGCTCGGAGGCCTGCGGGGCCCGGCTGGTCTGAAGCGGTTCATGGTTGAACTGGACGGGCCCGCGAACCACCCGCAGCGGTGCTCCGCCGTCGCCGGCCTCCACCTCGACGATCATGTCGTTGGCGATCGCCTGCTCATCGGTGCTGAGTTCGATGAAGCTCTGTGCGGGCGCCCACTGGCCCTTCATCGTCTTCAGATGCTGCCGCCAGTACGCGAACGGCTTGGCGGCGACGGCCGCGACGATCAGTTCGCTTGCGGCTTCGGCGTTCTCCATCAACGGCAGCACGTCGGCGAAACGGGGGTCGTCGGCGACCTCGCCGATACCCAGATGCTCGAAGGTGTCCCGGATGTAGCCGGTCGGGCTGACGATGCACAGGTTGATGGTGCCGCCGTCGGAGGTGAGGTAGTTGCCCAGGAACGGATTGAACGGCGAGCCGCCGGATTGTGGCATCTCCGAGCGCATCGTCTCCCCGGTCTCCATGCCCTGCGTCATGCTCGCACCCGCCGCCCACCAGGCGGTGGACAGCAGCGACACATCGACCTCCAGGGCCTGCCCGGTCCGTTCCCGATGCAGCAGGGCGGCCGAGATCCCACCGGCGATGTTCATCCCGCCGATCGAGTCCCCGAACGCCGGGATCCCCTGGGACACCAGGCCGCCCAGGGCTTCCGGGCTCAACGCGTGGCCGACTCCGCTGCGGGTCCAGAACGCGGTGCCGTCGAACCCTCCGACATCGCGTTGCGGTCCCTTGTCGCCGTAGGCGCTGCCGCGGGCGTAGATGATGGACGGGTTCACCGCCCGGATGTGCTCGAGGTCGAACTTGTTCTTCTGCCGGGCTGCGGGCAGATAGTTGGTCAAGAAGACGTCGGCGGTGCGGGCGAGTTCGTACAGCACCTCCTGGCCGTCGGCGGTGGAGATGTCGATACCGACGCTGCGCTTGCCGCGGTTGGGGTGCTCGATCAGCGGATGCCGGTCCGGGTCGAGTTGGAAGCCGCCCATGTTGACGAAGCCGCGCTGGGTGTCGCCGCGCACCGGGTGCTCGACCTTGATGACGTCGGCGCCCCAATCCGCCAGGATCGCGCCGGCGGCCGGAACGAACGTGAACTGTGCCACCTCGAGGACCCGCAAGCCCTCCATCACCTTGATCACCGCAGCCCTCTCCCGCCGTCGCCGAGATGATTCTACTGTAATGTTTACCGTTGTACATCCCGGACAGGTAGGAGATCTTGTGAGCGACGTCGCTACCAGCGTGGATGTCGGGGAGCGGGCAGCCGAACGCGCCGAGACGCGGATGCTCATCGACGGTCGGCTGGCCGGGGCGGCAAGCGGCGCCGAGTTCGACAACCTCAGCCCTGCGACCGGCAGGCTGCTGGGACGCACCGCGGCGGCCGGCACCGAGGACATGGATGCCGCCATCGGCGCCGCCCGACGCGCCTTCGACGACACCGACTGGTCGACGAACCGCAACCTGCGCCGCCGGTGCCTGGAGCAGTTGCAGGCGGCACTGGAGGCCGAGCAGGAGGAGTTGCGCGACGAGCTGATCGCCGAGGTGGGCTGCCCGGTGCTGACCACCGCGACCGCGCAGCTGGACTGGCCGCTGGCCGACGGGCTGCGTTATCCGGCGCGGCTGATCGACGATTTCGAGTGGGAGCGGGTGCTGGACGGCGGCGGCCTTTTCGGCGAACGCAATGTGCGCACCGTGGTCAAGGAGCCGATCGGTGTGGTCGCCGCCATCACCCCGTCCAATTTTCCGATCGAAGTGATCCTCAACAAGCTCGGCCCGGCCCTGGCGACCGGCAATACCGTCGTGCTCAAGCCGGATCCGAACACACCGTGGAACGCCACCCGGCTGGGTCGGCTGATCGCGCAGCGCACCGACATTCCGGCCGGCGTCGTCAACGTGGTGCCGACCCCGTCCAACGAGGTCGCCGGCCTGCTGGGCACCGATCCCCGGGTCGACATGGTTTCGTTCACCGGTTCCACCGCCGTCGGCAGGCTGCTGTTGCAGCAGAGCGCTGACACGATGCGCCGGACTTTCCTTGAGCTGGGCGGCAAGTCGGCGCTGATCGTGCTCGACGACGCGGACCCGGCCAAGCTCGCCCCCGCCGCGTTCGGGGTGTGCGTACACGCCGGACAGGCCTGCGCTGCCACCACCCGCATGCTGGTGCACCAGTCGCTGTTCGAGGAGGCGGTCGCCACCGTCACCGCGACCTTCCAGGCGGTGCCGGTCGGTGATCCGGTCGCACCGCACACCCTGGTCGGCCCGCTGATCAGCGCAGCCCAGAAGCAGCGGGTGCTGGCCGCCTGCGACCAGGCGCGCCGCGACGGGGCTGAATTCACCACCGGAGGAGGATCGTTCGAGGATCTTCCGGAGCATCTGGCCGGCGGGCACTATGTGCAGCCGACCGTGATCGTCGGTGTGGACAACAGCGCGGCCATCGCGCAACAGGAGGTGTTCGGTCCGGTGCTGGTGATGCTGCCGTTCGCCGATGACGACGACGCCGTCCGGCTCGCCAACGACAGCGCCTACGGCCTGGCCGGTGCGGTGCTCTCGGCCTCCGGTGAACGCGCGATGGGCATCGCGCGGCGGATCCGCACCGGGTCGATCGGCGTCAACGGCGGCATGTACTACGGCGCCGACGCGCCATTCGGCGGCTACAAGAGCAGCGGAATCGGCCGCCAGTGCGGGATCGAGGGTTTCGGACAGTATCTGGAGACCAAGACCATCGGGCACCGCGCGCCGCGGCGGGCGTGAGCGCTACCGGACGTCGAAACGGACCGGCAGCGCCCGCGGCGACCGGAACGGCTGACCGGAGATGTGCGGGTTGTCCGCGCCGAGCAACTCGAGGTTGATCACCCGGTCCAGAAGCGTTTCCAGCGCAACCCGCATCTCCATGCGCGCCAGGTGCAGCCCCAGACAGGTGTGCTCGCCGGCGGCGAACGTGATGTGCGGAATCCACTTGCGGGAGATGTCAAAGTCCTCCGGACGCTCCCAGCGCTGCTCGTCGCGGTTCGCCGAGCCGACACAGACGTCGATCACCGCGCCGGCCGGGATCGCGACTCCCTCCAATTCGGTGTCGCGGGTAGCGGTGCGCTGCACGGTCGTCAGCGGTGTCTCGTAGCGCAGCGCCTCCTCGATGGCTGCGCCGATCAAGCCACGATCGGCGCGCACCGCGTCGAGTTGGTGGGTGCGGGTCAGCAGCAGGAACAGCAGATTGCCCGAAGCCCGGTAGGTGGTCTCCAGCCCGGCCGGCAACAGCAATCGCAGAAACGAGAAGATGGCGTCGTCGCTGAGTTTTTCGCCGTCGACCTCGGCGCCGACCAGGTCACCGATGATGTCCGGGCTCGGTGCGGATCGGCGGATGTCCATCTGCGCCAGGAAGTAGTCCTTGAGGGCCGCCGATGCGGTGAACGCGCGCTGGTAGTCGACGGTGTAGCTGATCAGTTCCATCGCCCGCCGGCGGAACCAGGCCAGGTCTTCCTGCGGCAGTCCGAGCAGTCGGGCGATGACCCGGGTGGGGAACTCGAAGGTGAAGTCGTGCACCAGGTCGGCCGAACCGGCATCGACGAACTCGTCGATCAGTGCCGTGCAGACCGGGCGGACGATATCGGGCTCCCAGTGGGCCAGGGACTTCTGTTTGAAGGCCGCGGAGACCAGGTTGCGGTGCTTGCGGTGGACCTCGCCCTCCATCGCCAGGATGGTCGGCCCGATGAACAGGCCGATGGTGGTGTCGTAGATTCGCGAGTCGAACGACTTGGCGTCGCGGAAGACGGTGTTGACCGCGTTGAACGACATCGCGGCGTAACTCTGCTTGGGGCGCAACGACTCCGGGGTCTTGGAGTAATCCATCACCGTGCCCTCGAAGACACCGGCGGTACGACGCTGTTGGGCGAAGAAGGGATAGGGGTCGCGCAGATAGTCGGCGCGTGGCACGCCCGCGACATCCTGGACTAGACGTTCCACGGCTGCTCTCCGTCCTAACTGTAATGGTTACAGTATAGTAGACGGCGAGTGGGTTCAGGAAGGGTGCGCGGCGAACCAGTCCAGCAGCAGATCGGCGATCCTGTCGGGTTCCTGGTCCATCAGCCAGTGCGAAAGGCCGCCGAGGATTTCGAAGCGGTATTCGGCGCTGACGTAACGGGCCGAGTTCCGGGCCCCCTTTTCCACCAGGTAGGAGTCGTGATCGCTCCACAGGTACATGGTGGGGACGGTGATCTTCTGGCCCACCTGCCGGAAGTCCGACAATGGCAGCGCCCGATACCAATTGAGTCCGCCGGTCAACGCACCCGGCTCGGTCATCGCGCGGGCGTCGCGCTCGGCGGCGGCGGGGTTCTGCCCGGTGGCGCGCAAGGCTTTCGCCATGCCGCCCGACCTCCCGAGCAACAGCCACTCGGGTATCCGGGGCAGCTGGAAGAACAGCATGTACCAGGACGCCAGCCCCTGCCTGCTGGTCAGCGCGGCCCGACTGAACGCCGCCGGATGTGGCACCGACATCGGCGCCACCGTGATCAGACGCTCCGGGTGCTGCGCCGCCACGCCCCAGGCCACTGCCGCGCCCCAGTCATGCCCGACCAGGTGCACCTTGTCGGCACCGGACGCGTCGATGAGGGCCGCGATGTCCTCGACGAGCTCGGGCAGCCGGTAGTCGCGGCGGCGCTTGGGGCGCGCGCCGGGCGAGTAGCCCCGCTGGTTGGGGGCAAGGCAGCGGTAGCCCTGGGCGGTCAGCCGCGGGATCACCCCGTCCCAACACGTGTTCTGCTGCGGAAAGCCGTGCAGCAGTATCACCACCGGGCCGTCGGCCGGACCGCGATCCAGCACATCGAAGACGAGGTCGCCACGCCGGTATTGGTCCATGGCAACGACTCTAGGCCAGGTTGATCGGCATGCGCTTGATGCCGTGCACGAACGTGCTGTGCAGGTACTCGGGCTCGCCGAGCGTCACCTCCGGCATCCGGGTCACCAACTCGTAGAACAGGTGGCGCAGTTCCATGCGGGCCAGCTGGTTGCCCAGGCAGAAGTGTGCGCCGCCGCCGCCGTAGCCGTGGTGGGCGTTGGGGGCGCGGGTGATGTCGAAGTCATGCGGGCGGTCGAACACCGTCTCGTCGCGGTTGGCCGAACAGTAGAACAGCGCCACCTTTTCGCCGGCCGCGATCGGGGTGCCGGCGACCTCGGTGTCGACCAGCGCGTGGCGTGAGAACGCGATCACCGGTGTCGACCAGCGCACGAATTCCTCGACGGCCGCGTCGATCCGGTTGTCGAAGTCCGCCCGCAGCCACTCCCGCTGCTCGGAGTGATCGACCAGCGCCTTGAAGGCATGCGAGGTGGCCTGTTTGGTGGTGTCGTTGCCGGCCGAGCCGAGCAGCACCATGAACGCGCCGATCTCCTCATCGGACAGCCGGTGACCGTCGACTTCGGCGTTGACGATCTCGGTCATCAGATCTTCGTGCGGCGCGCTGCGGCGCAGTTTGGCCAATTCGATGCCGGCGTTGGTCAGCACCCCGAGTTGGGTCATCACGTGCACGGCGCGTTCCTCCAGGGAGGCGTAGTCGTCGTCGCTGGTGGAGAACAGGCTCTCCGCGGCGTAGGCGACGGCCTGCTGATCGGCGGGGTCGATACCGATCATGTCCGAGATGGTGCGCATCGGCAGCTTGCCCGAACAGCTTGCCACGAAATCGATCTGGTCGCCGGAGTGCAGGTCG
The DNA here is from genome assembly GCF_059812545.1 of Mycobacterium sp. NGS50. NCBI lineage: Bacteria > Bacillati > Actinomycetota > Actinomycetes > Mycobacteriales > Mycobacteriaceae > Mycobacterium > Mycobacterium sp. NGS50. Next base: position 65,148 of record NZ_JCALCW010000013.1, on the reverse strand, counting down.
GCGATCAGCTGGTCGACCACGTCGCGCGCGTTGGTGCGGATCTGGTCTTCGATGCGGCGGATCTGGCGAGGAGTGAACGCCGAGCTGATCAGGCGCCGGTAGCGGGTGTGCTCGGGTGGGTCCATGGTGAGAAAGAAGCTGATGCCGCGCTGGATCTCGGCCGGCATCGGGTCGACGCTGACACCTTGGCTGGAGCCGAACAGCTCGGTGTGCTGGCTGACGTATTTCACATCGGCGTGCCGGGTGGCCGCCCAGTAGCCGGTCTCCTCATGCGGGAAGATCGCCGGGATCGGACGGTGCCAACTCAGCCCGTCCTCGGCGCGCAGCTGGGCGAAGTATTCGTCTCGGACGTCAAAGGTCTTGTCCCAGAAGCTTGGATCCGAGATGTCCAAACTGTGGTAGGGGTGTGGCGAGGTGGGCGGGCTGGCGACGGTCATGGGCTGCTCCTGGTTGAGACCTACAGTGGGATCGGCGCACCGGCGGTCATCGCACTGATGAAGCCGGCGTCGGCGAGGATGTCCTGGCCGGTGATCCACCCGGCCTGCGGTGAGCCGAGGAACTCGATCAGCGGCACGATGTCATCGACCGTGCCGTGCCGGCCGACGGTGGCCCGCACGGTGTCGAGAACCTCTTTGCCCATGGACCGTTCGAAATCGGTCAGGATCGGTGTTTCGATCGGCCCCGGGCTGACGGTGTTGACCCGCACCCGGTAGCGGGACCAGGCCGGGCCGGCCAGGCGCTTGGCGTACAGGATGACCGCCTGCTTGGACGTGGTGTACACCGGGAAGTCGGGATCCTGGCCGGCCTGCCAGCGCCGCACCGCCTCGGCGTCGGTGGCCTCGAGCAGCCCGTTGAGGATCTCCACCCGCTGCTGCCAGCCCAACGCGGCGGTCGAGGCCACCGCGACCACCGATCCGCCCGGGTGCAGCAGCGGCAGCATGCCCTCGGTCATCCAGCGCATCCCGAGGTAGTTGATCGTCAACACGTCGTCGGCCGGCGCGGTGCCCGGCACCCCCGCGACGTGGGCCAACAGATCCCAGCCCGGGCCGATGTCGCCGAGCAGATCGCGGATGGCGGTGGCATCGCGCAGGTCGCACCGCAGGTGCCGCGACGCCGGTGTCTGGTTCGGCCGGATATCGACGGCCACCACGTAATCGCCGCGGTTGTGGAAGTGAGCGGCCGTCGCGGCGCCGATCCCCGATCCGGCGCCGACCACCACCACCTTGCGTCGCGCGTCGTTCACACCGACCAGCCTCTCCCGCCTCACCGAATGCCCGACAGTAAGCTCGACTGTAAACAATTCTGGGCCGGTGGACAATGCTAGCGTTGGCCCGAGCGCGGGGCGCTGTACAGCAAGGAGTCGACCATGACGAACGTCGTCGGGCGCATCGACGCCGGCGAAGAAGCGACGATGCGCGGCGTTCTGGAGCGTCAGCGCCGATCCTTCCTGGCCGACGGTCCGCCCACCGTGGCTTTGCGCCGCAACCGCATCGACCGGCTGCTGGCGATGCTGCTGGAGAACACCGACGCGTTCGTCGATGCGATGGCCGCGGACTTCGGCACCCGGTCGCGGTCCGCCTCGTTGTTCACCGAGGTGGTCGGCATCATCCCGGTCGTGGAACACACCAGATCGCATGTGGCGCAGTGGATGCGGTCGACAGCACTGCTGAGGGCGGGGCGAATGGTGGGGCTGCGCGCCGAGGTGCAACCGACGCCGGTCGGTGTGGTCGGGATCATCGGCCCGTGGAATTTCCCGGTCAACCTGGTGGTGCTGCCGGCGGCGGCGGCGTTCGCGGCCGGCAACCGGGTGATGATCAAGATGTCCGAGATCACCGCGCACACCGCGGCGTTGATGAAAGACACCGCACCCGACTACTTCGATGCCAGCGAACTCGACATCGTCACCGGCGGGCCGGACGTGGCGGCGGCTTTCACCGAGCTGCCGTTCGACCACCTGTTCTTCACCGGTTCACCGTCGGTGGGCGCCCGAGTGCAGCGCGCCGCCGCCGCCAACCTCATCCCGGTCACCTTGGAGTTGGGCGGCAAGAACCCCGTCGTCGTCGCCCCGGACGCCGACATCGCACGGTCGGCGGCCCGGATCGCGTCGGCCCGCATGGTCAACGGGGGCCAGGTCTGTGTGTGCCCGGACTATGTCATGGTGCCCGAGGCGCAGATCGATACGTTCGTCGACGTGGCACGCCGCACGCTGCGGGAAATGTTCCCGACCATCGTCACCAACGGCGACTACTGCTCGAGCGTCAACGAGGCGAACTTCGACCGGGTGATCGGCCTCATCGACGACGCCCGCGACCGTGGTGCCCGCGTCGAAACCGTCGCTCCGGCAGGCGAAGTGTTGCCGGACCGGGCCACTCGCAAGATCGCGCCCACCATCATCCGCGATGTCGACGCGGCGATGACGATCGCGCAGGAGGAGATTTTCGGGCCGGTGCTGGTGGTACAGGGCTACCGAGATGTCAGCGACGCCGTCGACCACATCAACGCCCGGCCCGCGCCGCTGGTGGCCTACTGGTACGGACCCGATGGCGCCGACTTCCGCGATTTCGTACGGCGCACCCGCAGCGGTGGGGTGGCCCGCAACGACTTTGCCGCACAGATGATTCCGTCGGCGGCGCCGTTCGGCGGGGTGGGCCGCAGCGGGATGGGCGCCTATCACGGCAAAGCCGGATTCGACGCGTTCAGCCACTACCGCACGGTGGTGGGCTCGGATCTGCCGTTCAGCCTGACCGGGACCGCCGCGCCGCCGTTCGGCCGCGCGATGCGCCTCTACGGCGACACGATGGTGCGGATGGCGCGCAACCGGACGCGGCGCCGGCTGCGCAGACGCTGACCCGGCTGGGTCGCCGAACGTGTACTCAGACCGAAAAATCGGCCCGCAGGTCGGGCCCAGTACACGTTCGGCGCATAACGGACGGGGGCTAGCCTTCGGTGGCCTGCTCGCGCGCCCACCGGTAGTCGGCCTTGCCGGCCGGGCTGCGCTGGATGACCGGCCGGAACACAATCGCCTTGGGCAGCTTATAGCGGGCGATGGAGGTGCCGGCGTGCTCGACGAGTTCGGCGGCATCGGCCGTGGCACCCTCGGCCAGGGCCACCACGGCGACGACCTCCTGACCCCAGCGCTCGCTGGGCCGGCCGGCGACCACCACGTCGATGACCGCGGGATGCGAGGCGATCGCCATCTCGACCTCCTCGGCGAAAATCTTCTCCCCGCCGGAGTTGATCGTCACTGAGTCGCGGCCCAGCAGCTCGATCGAGTTGTCGGCCAGCAGTCGCGCCCGGTCGCCGGGCACCGCGAACCGCACCCCGCCGATCACCGGGAACGTCGCCGCGGTCTTCTTGGCGTCGCCCTTGTAGCCCAACGGGACGAATCCGCGTTGCGCGAGCCAGCCCAGCCCCTCATGCCCCGGTTCGAGAACCGCGCTGAAGTCTTCGGCGGCCACACAGGTGTCCGGGCCACCGGAGAACTTGCCGGTCGACACCGAGCCCGAGGTCGACAGGTGCCGCATCTGTGCGCCGGTTTCCGAGGAGCCGACGCCGTCGACGATCATGGCGTGCGGCAGCAGATCCACCACCTGCTGCTTGACCGACGGGGTCAGCAGCGCGCCGCCGTTGGCCACCACCGCCAACGACGACACATCGGCGTTGGTGCTGGTGATCGCGGCGACCAGCGGCCGGGTGATGGCATCGCCGACCACCGTCACCACCATCACCTTTTCCCGCTCGATCGCGCGGACCACATCGTCGGCGTCGAAGTGATCGACCACCGACGGGAACACCAGCGTCTGGCCGCTGTTGATCGCGGTCATCACACCCCACTGCGCGGCGCCGTGGATCAGCGGCGGCAGGATCATCAGCTTGGCGCCGGGACTCGCAGTGGCTTTTTCCACGATTTCGTCGATGGAGCCGAACGATTCGCCGGTCATCAGGTCGCGACCGCCGAAGGAGCCCATGAAGATGTCGTGCTGGCGCCACAGCACACCCTTGGGCATCCCGGTGGTGCCACCGGTGTAGAGGACGTAGAGGTCGTCGGGGCACGGCTGCACCGGCGGAGGCTGCGGCGCCGTCTCGGCGATCACGGTCTCGTAGTCGACGGCGCCGTCGAGCAGGGCGTTGCCGGATCCGTCGGCGATCTGGATCAGCACCGTGAGGTGGGGCAGGTCCGGCAGCACCTCGGCCAGCGTCGGCGCGAATGCGGCGTGATACACCAGGCCGGTGGCGCCGGAATCGGCCAGCAGGTAGGCCAGCTCGTTTTTGACGTAGCGGTAGTTGACGTTGAACGGGGCCACCCGGGCAGCGAACGTCGCCAACAGCGTCTCGACGAATTCGTTGCCGTTGTAGGCGTAGATGCCGAGCAGGTCCTGGCCGACCTCGTGGCCGGCGAGCCCATCACGCTCGGTGTGGCAGCCCAGCCCGCGGGAATGCAGGTAGGCGGCGAGCCGGTTGGCACGGTCGACGGTCTGCGCGTAGGTGTAGCGCTTGTCGCCCTGGATGATCAGCTCGCGGTCACCGATCGCGGCGGCGATCGCGTTCACGACCGCGGGAACCGTGAACTGTACGGCGGGCTTCTCAACGGTCTGCGACATCATTCCTCCAACTCAGATAGGCCCGTCCCCCTGAGCACCGTACTTGATGTGTTCTCGATCACCGCAGCCACGTTTGCCGCAGCTCGTCGGTGCTGGTGATCGTCGCCACCAGCGACAGCGTGTGGTCGATGACCGCCGCACCGTAGTCGGTCGGAACACCCGCCACCGCATCGCGGGGAACCACGACGTGGTAGCCGCTGTTGACCGCATCCAGCACCACGTTGGGAATGGCGAGGTTCAGCGATACCCCGACCACGACCAGCGTCGACACGCCGAGATTCCGCAGGATCGCGTCCAGGTCGGTACCGCCCATCGGACCCACCCCATGCCAGCGGGTCAGCACCAGATCCGAGGGGTCCGGGCCGAACTCCGGCAGCAACGTCGCACCCGGACTGCCCGGCGTGAGGTCTGTGCCGGAGCGGCCGATGGCGAAGATCTTGGCGTTGTGGTTGGAGCCCAGCCCGTCGGGCCGGCGCTGCACCAGGCAGTGCACCACACGCACCCCCGCGGAGCGGGCCACGGGAAGCAGTCGCGCGATGCTGGGCAGGGCGACCCGGCGGGCCTCGGCGGCCAGCACCCCCAGACCCGCATCCGGTCCGACCACCGCGCCCTGCAGTTCCTGGGTGATGATCGCGGTGTGCGCCGGTGCGGCCAGCGCGGCAAGGTCGACCGTCACCGGCGAGCGGCCATCGGCTCGACCGGCGGCACATCGTAGAACTGGGTAGCCCATTTCCGCAGCGCCATATAGCCTTTGGCGTCGGTCTTGGACAACGCCGGGTTCTCCACGTACTTCTGGTAGCGCCAGATCTGCAGGTCGTCGAACACGGTCGACAGGAACTGCTGCTCGATGCGTTCGCGTAACGCGCCGGAGGGCACGTCGGCGACATCACCCGGGATGCGCGGCCACCAGATGGAATAGAACAGATCGGACACCTCGTCGTCGACGGGCGTGCAGGTGAAGATCAGCCGATGGTTCTGCACACCTTCGAACACGCTGATCGCCCCGCCCAGCCCGAACAGATGACTGTGGAACCGCAGCGCGAGGTCTTGCGGGTCATCGCTGGCGGCGTCGGGCCAGCCCGCGATGAACTGCCACTCCTGGTCCACGATCTTGTAGTCCAGCACGCGGGGCGTCACCGTGGCATGGTGCACGTACTCGAAATGTGCGCTGTCCGGGGCATTCTCGGCGACGATCTGCGGATGCACCGGCTCGTTGGCGGCACGCCGGGAGAACTCCGGGTAGGGACGGTAGTAGGCCGCCGGGTCGGTCTCGAACTGCGGGAATTTCTTGAAGATGTCCGGCATCTCCCACTGCGGTTCCTTACCGTCGGGGTGATGCCAGACAAACACGCAGTCGTACTGCTCGCGCACCGGGTAGACCCGCAGTTTCAGCGCCCGGTTCGGGCGATCGGGCTGATACGGGATGTACTTGTTGGCGCCATCGGGTCCCCAGCGCCAGCCGTGGAAAGGGCACTGGATGCAGTCGTCGACCACTTTGCCGCCGTGGCCCAGGTGCGCACCCAGATGCTTGCAGTGGGCTTCCATCACGTGCAGTTCGCCGGACGCGTCGCGGTAGGCGACCAGATCCTCGCCGAAGTAGTGCAGCGGACGCGCCTCACCGGCGGGGAATTCGGGGGACCAGCCGACCATGAACCATCCGGTGACTTTCCAGGTGAACGGAACTTTCACGCAACCGCCTCCACACCTCGCGAGTATCTACTAAATGCATTACTGTAACCATTTCAGCAGGTGTTGCCGGAGCGGGCAAGACCGGATGGTGGATCGATGGAGGGACACGGATGGCCGCAGCCGACGAACTCGAGGCGATCAGGCAGCTCAAGGCCCGCTACTGCCGGTTTTTGGACACCAAGGACGCCGAGGGCTGGCGGGGGATATTCGTCGACGACCTGGTCGTCACCCTGGACATGGCGGTGTCGGTGGGCGGCGCCGACCCCATGACGGCACCGCCGGTGCACGGCGCCGACACGTTCGTCCCGCAGGTACTGGCCAGCCTGGACGGCGTTGCGACCAAGCACCACTGCCACACCCCGGAGATCACGCTGACCTCGGCCGGCACCGCGACCGGCATCTGGGCGATGGAGGACTGGCTGATCTTCGCCGACGGGCGCGAACTACACGGCGTCGGCCACTACCACGAGACCTACGAAAAGTGGGACGGCGCATGGCGGATCGCGACGCTGCACCTGACCCGGACGATCCTGCGGTTCGTCGAACCGTGATGGTGACACAGCGCGGTCCACAGCTCGTGCACCTGGCCGCGGTGGTGCCCCGCTCGGTGAGCGCGCTGCGCGCCGCGCCGGGCTGGAGTCCGCGGTCAGCTCGCGGCCTGCGGCAACTCGGTGAGGTCGCACTCGACGAGCTCGCCCTGACCGCCTTCACGCTGTTCAGTCCCGCGCCGGCGCTGACCCGCCCGCTGCGCGCCTGTGTCCCCGCCGCCGAGCAGCTGTGCGGGCTCGGCATTCAGGGGGCGCACACCGATCCGGAGCCGCTGCGGGTGAAGGCGATTCGGCGCCGGCGACTCGGCCGATTGCGCTATGACGTCCTGAGCTTCGACCACGACCCGCGGTTGCCGTCGTCGCTGGCCGACCTGGGCGGGCCGGCGACCGCGGAGGTCAGGCTGGTGCGGAACGGCACGGCCCCGCGGCCGTGGCTGGTGTGGGTGCATGGCGCCGGGCAGGGCGGGGCGTCGGATCTGCTGGTGGCCCGCGCCGAACGGTTGCACCGCGAGCTGGGATTCAATATCGCCCTTCCGGTGCAGCCCGGCCACGGTGCGCGACGCAGTGCCCGGCCGGCCTATCCGGGCCATGACCCGCTGGCCAACACCGCCGGCATGATGCGCGCGGTTTCCGAGGTGCGCGCCGTGGTGCGCTGGCTGCGCCCGCAGGCGACCGCGGTGACGGTATCGGGTCTGTCGCTGGGCAGCCCGGTGGCGGCCCTGGTGTCGCATCTGGAACCCGCGGTCGATGCGGTCGCGGTGTACACGCCGATCGGCGGGCTGAACGCGATGATCGGCCGCCACCTGTGGCAGTGGGGAGAGGCCGGTCGCGACGTGAGCGAGGCGATGCAGTCCGAGGTCGCGACGGCGTTGACATCGGTCGTCGACCCGTTGAGCACCGACCCGATCCCGCCCGCGGAGCGTCGGCTGATCGTGGCGGCGCGACACGACCGGATGGCCTATCCCGATCCCGCGGAGGTCTTGCACCAGCGGTGGGGCGGTACGGCGTATTGGCACGACGGCAGCCACGTCGGGCACCTATTCTCCCGGCAGGTACACGCGCAGACGCAACGATTCCTGGCCGCGGTCAGCGAAGGGACGAGACAGTGAGCGAACGCATACTCGACGAGCTGGGCTACTACCTGCTCGCCGGTGCCGGCGGCGAGGGACCCGCCTCGCTGATGGACGAGGCGCGTCGCGGTGAGGAGCTGGGTTTCGGCACCGCGTTCATCTCCGAGCGCTGGAACGTCAAAGAAGCGTCATCGCTGGCCGGTGCGGCCTGCGCGGTCACCAGCCGGATGCAGATCGCCACTGCCGCAACCAACCACAACACCCGCCACCCGCTGATCACCGGGTCGTGGGCAACCACCATGCACCGGCTGTCCGGTGGACGCTTCACCCTGGGCATCGGGCGCGGCGTGGCGGCCATGTACGCCGCGTTCGGCATCCCGTCGGTCACGACCGCGCAGATGGAGGATTTCGCCCAGGTGATGCGCCGGCTGTGGCGCGGCGAGGTCATCTTCAACCACGACGGGCCGATGGGGCAGTACCAGGTGCTGTTCTTGGATCCGGACTTCCGCGAGGACATCCGGCTGGGGCTGATGGCGTTCGGGCCCAACACGCTTGAGCTGGGCGGCCGGCTGTTCGACGATGTCGTGCTGCACACCTACTTCACCCCGGAAACTCTGGCGCGCAGCGTGAAAACGGTCAAGGATGCCGCCGAGCGGGCCGGCCGCGACCCCGACGCGGTGCGGGTGTGGTCGTGTTTCGCCACCGTGGGCGATCATCTGCCCGAGCAGCTGCGGCTGAAGAAGACGGTGGCCCGGTTGGCGACGTATCTGCAGGGCTACGGTGACCTGCTGGTGAAGACCAACGGCTGGGATCCGGCGGTGCTGCAACGGTTCCGGGCCGATGCGGTGGTGACGTCGATCCCCGGTGGTATCGACCACAAGGCGACCGCGGACCAGATCGAGCACATCGCCACACTGATCCCGGATGAATGGCTGGAGCCGTCGGCGACCGGCTCGGCCCAGCAGTGTGTCGAGCGGATCCGCCGCGAGTTCGACTACGGCGCCGACGCGGTGATCCTGCACGGCGCGACGCCGGATGAGCTGGAGCCGATCGTCAGCGCCTACCGCGAGTCCTGATCTCCTGCCGAGGGTGCGCAGAATGCCAGGCGAACCCGGCGTGTCGTGTACAACTACGCACGCTCGCGGGAGGTGAACAGGTAGCTCGCAGCGGTGATGGGTTTGTCGTCGGCGCCCTCGTCGTACAGCATCACCCGCACCGCCACCGCACCGTCGGCGCCGGGCAGCAGTTCGCCTTCGGCCCGAAACGGCCCGGCCTTGCCGCGGGCCATGAACATCACGTGCGACGACATCCCCTGCAGCCGATCCGTTCCGGTGCCGGTGGCCGCCGCGTCCATCGCGGCCGTCTCCAGAATGACGAACTGCGGCCCGATATGCAGCGCGGCGTCCGGCGACGCCAGCTGCGTCGCGAGTTCCGGCAGCACCCAACACCCGTTGCGACGGTGCCCGCCGAACACCCGCCACAGCGGGGGAAGGTCGGGGGAGTCGACGATGTCCAGCGGGTTCGCCGGCATCTTCTGCAAACCGTCGGGCGGTACACCGATGCTGATGCCCTGCCCCTCGGTCAGGGCGAGCACCCGGTCCGGGTTATCGGCATCGACGATCGTTGAGCGGCTGTAGCCCAGCTGACGCCCTCGTTTGAGGGTCGCCGACACGATCTCGATGCGTCGCACATCGCGGCCGGGATCCAGGATCTGGCAGGAGTGGATCACCGGATTGGGCACCGCCTCCAGATCCGACATGCCGCCGCCCTCGGGGGAGGCGATGCCCAGCACCGACAGCAGCAGTCCGCCGGTCGGGTTGCGCATGTCGCGGCGCACCGTGACGGTGTCGTCGACGGGCCCCAGGTCCATGGCGGCATAGCGGCGGCCGATGTAGCGGTAGCTCAACAACCCGCCCCACCGGCGCCGCAACTCGGCGGCGTAGGCGTCGGGATCGCTGGTCAGCTCGCGAATATCCTGTGGCTGCGGTTCTTTCACGGCATGATGCCGATCCGGCTGACCGGCTCGGGTGCGGCCTGCCGGCTGCACAGGCCACGCTGCAGCGCCGACAGCAGGGCGTCGCGGGTTTCGCGGGGGTCGATGAGCTCGTCGAAGCCGAGATGCTCGGCGGAGCGGTAGGACGCCTGCAACTCGGCGTCGCGCAGCTTGGCGGACAGATCCTCGCCGGCATGCGAGGCCCGGCTCAATGCGGCCGCACTCATCGCCCCCATGGTCGCGCCCGGAAACGCGAAGGTGGCCGACTGGTCGTCGAACCCGAGCAGCGACATCACCATCGACCCGAAACCGTAGGCCTTGCGCAGCGTCAGATGCAGCTTGACCGTGCTCGCCATGGTCTGGGCGGCGAACATCCGGGCTCCGGCGCGCAGCACGCCGCTGCGCTCGGAGCGACTGCCGGGCAGCATGCCCGGGTTGTCGGCGAGGAAGACGATGGGCAGATGAAACGAGTCGGCCACCGTGATGAACCGCGCCGCCTTGTCGGCCGAATCGGCGTCGATGGATCCGGCCAGCACCCGCGGTTGGTTGGCCACCACCGCGACCGGATGTCCGCCCAGATGGGCCAGGGCACAGATGATTGCGCGCCCGAACCGGGGTTGCACCTCGAACCAGTCGGGCCGGTCGAAGACCACGTCGAGCACCGCGCGCATGTCGTAGATGCGGCGGTTGTCGCGGGACACGATGTCGAGCAACTCGGGGGTGGGCCGCGACCCGGTGTGGGTGTCGGCGGGCAGCGCCGCCGGGTACGACCAGGCACTGGCCGGGAAGTAGGACAGGTAGCGGCGGATATCGGCGAGGACCGCCGCGTCGTCGGCGCCCACATTGTGGATCACCCCGCTGGGCAGCGCCACCTCCGGACCACCGAGCTCTTCTTTGGAGATGTCTTCGCCGGTGGCTTCCTTGACCACCGGCGGGCCCGCGGTGAAGATGGCGCCCTGGGCGCTCATGATCCGAAAGTCGCACACCGGGGCGACCAGCGCGCCGTGGCCGGCCGAGGGCCCCAGCACCGCGGCAACCGTTGGGACCCGGCCAGAACAGCGGGCCTGGGCCAGCAGGTCGGTCGGGCTGCGCCCGTAATGCCCGCCGCTGGCCCGGAATCCGGCTCCCTCCAGCAGCATCACCAACGGAACTCGATCGCGCAGCGCCAGTTCGGCGATGCGGTGCCGTTTGGCGTTGCCGCCCGGACCGATGCTGCCCGCCAGCGTGGTGAAGTCCTCGGCGCCCACCATCACCGGGGCGCCGAGGATGCGCCCTGCCCCGACGACGATCCCGTCGGCGGCGATCTCCCCACCGACCAGGGTGCCCAGCTCGCGGAACGTGCCCGGGTCCAGCAGCCCGTCAATGCGGGCACGGGCGTCCAGCTTGCCGGTGCCGCGGTGCTTGGCCAGCCGCTGCTCGCCGCCCATCGCCCGGGTCTGCTGACGGCGACGGTCGAGATCGGCGAGCGTTTCGGCCCAGTCCTCGGCTTCTGCCATCGTCGATCCTTACCTGCGCGTCGGAGCGCATCGGCTCCGTTGACCATACTGAAGTGCTTACTGTAGCGTCGCCCCGTGAGTGCTGAGCCGCCGAACACCCCGAAACCGCCGGACGGTGATTGGCTGGGCACGCCCTACCTGTCGTTTCGGCGCGAAGGCCCGATCGCGGTGTGCACCTTGGACCGTCCGGAGGCGCGCAACGCGATGACCCCGGCGATGTACTTCGGCATCCGGTACGCGGTGGGCCGGGTCAACGAGGACGCCGAGCTGGCCGGGCTGCTGATCACCGGCAGCGGTGACGTTTTCGCGCCCGGCGGCGACATGGGCGGGGGCGGCGCTGACGACTGGATCAGCTTCGGTTCCGGGCTGGGCATGGACATCACCCCGTTCGACGCGCTGCGCAGTTCGGTCAAACCGGTGGTGTCGGCCGTCAACGGGCTCTGCCAAGGTGGTGGCCTGCAGATCGCCTTGTGCAGTGACGTTTCCGTGGTCAGCGATCGGGCGACGTTCCGGGTGCCCGAACTGTTCCGCGGCATCGCCGACACCTACTACAGCCAGATGCTGGCCCGTCTGATCGGGCCGGTGCGCACCCGGGATCTGATGTTCACCGGTCGGGTGCTCAGCGCGCAGGAAGCACTGGAATGGGGGATGGTGACCCGGGTGGTCGCCCACGAGGACCTGCTGGACACCGCGCGTGAGGTGTTGGCACAGTGCTGCCGGACGGCGCCGGGGGCCCGCGCGGTGGTGAAGTCCAGCCTGGACGCGTATTTGGGGCTGTTCGACCGGATCGCAATGAGCACCAGCCTGGGCGCACCCGAGGCGGTCGAGGGTTTTCGGGCGTTCAAGGAACGGCGGTCGCCGGACTGGGTGCACCCGCAGTTACGTGTCGACGGGCGCCTGTAGGCACGTGTCGGACACGCGTCGCCGGATCGAGCCGGATCAACCGGTGTTCGCCGGACGGACGTGAGAATCTGGGACTTATGCAGCGCGAGTCCCTGACCTACGAAGAGTTCGGCCGACGGTTTTTCGAGGTCGCGGTCACCGAGGAGCGAGTTGCCGACGCCTTCGCCAGCATCGCCGGCGACGAGTTCAGCATGCCCCCGATCGCGCAGGGCCCGGGCCGGATCGCCAAGATCAGCGCCGACGTTCAGATTCAGCAGCCCCAGGTGACCCGCAACCTCGGTGAGCAGATCACGTTCGCCATCCACATCCCGCTGACCATCGACCTGCTGGTCGACCTGTGGGTGGACAAGCAGCGGTTCACCGTCGCCGGTGACATCTCGTTGCGGGCGACGGCCCGCGCCGCCGAGCCGCTGCTGCTGATCATCGACGTGGCCAAGCCGCGGCCATCCGACATCACCGTGCAGGTGTCCTCGTCGTCCATCCGGGGCGAGATCCTGCGGATCATCGGCGGTGTGGACGGGGAGATCCGGCGCTTCATCGCCAAGCACGTCGCCGATGAGATCGACAAGCCGCAATCCCAGGCGGCCCAGACCATCGACGTGGCCGAGCAACTCGACTCCGCCTGGACCGGCATCTAAGGGGCCGGGGGCGGCGGCTGCTGCGGGCGGGCGTGGGCCCGGCGGCGTTCCGCGACGGTCCACACCAACCCGCACACGACCGCCACCAGTGCGACGACGGCGGCCACCACGCCCCAGCTGACCTGTCCGGCGGCGAACCCGGCAATGCCGAACATGACCGCGGCGATGGCGATCGCGATGAGGATCAGGCCGGGCATGCGCGCCGGGTCCTTCATCGACTCGCCGGCGTGCGGGCGGGTCGTGCGGTGATGGTCGACGGGATCGGAAGCGGTGTCGCCCATGGTGTCTCCTCTGCTCGTTCCGCGGTGCCCACCGGGCACCGCGCATACAGCAGGGGGTTACCCGCACCCGGGTGCGGGAAACGCGCCGATCGATCAGATGGTCTGGTGACGACCGAAGTACTTGTGGTCTTCGCTGTAGCCGCCGTAGCCGCTACCGAGTTCGTCGTAGCTTTCCAGGAACTCGATGCCCTTGATCCACTTGACCTGCTTGAAACCGTGCTGCAGCTCGTTGCGCAACCGCAGCGGCTTGCCGTGGCCGTAGCTCAGCGGCTCGTCGTTCATGCTGTAGGCCAGCATCGTCAGGTGGTGACCCATCTGCTTGAGCGGGTGCACGTTGTAGTAGATCCCGCCGGTTGCGCCGAATCCCATCGAATAGAACGCCACCCACTTGGCTTCCGGCTTGGGCTTGACGACGTCCATGATCGACTGCATGGACACGCCGCCCCATTTCGCCACACCCGACCAGGCCTGAATGCACATGTGCTGGGTGATCTGCTCGTGGTACGGCAGCGCCTTGAGGTCTTCCAGCGAGAACTCCGTCGGGTTCTCGACCAGGCCGTAGACCGTCAGTCGCCAGTCGGTGAAGTCGTTCTTCTCCAGCTCCTTGTACTCCACGGTCTCCGGCAGCCGGCCGTTGTGCCAGAAGTACGGCGAGATGTCCTTCTCGGTGAAGGCGCCGGCCTTGGGGTTGGCGACCTCGAGCATCTTCTGGAACGGGCCGACCAGCGCGTAGCCGACCCGCTGCACGACGCGGGGGTGCTTGATGGTGAACGGCGTCGCCCACACCCAGGCGATGGCCACCACCGCCATGGCCACGCAGAACACGCCGAAGCCGACCCAGCTGTGCCCGCCGGAGCCACACGTCGGGCCCGGTGAACAGCCGCGCGCGGCGAACATGTGGTTGAGGTTGTCCAACGCATCGGTGGCGAACACCATCGTGACGTGCACCATGATGAACATCAGGAAGTACACCAGCACCAAGAAGTGCAGCGAACGGGCGTGCTGCAGGTTCAGCCGCTTGCTGATGAAGGTGAACCGCATCGACAACGCCGGTGACATCCCCAGCGCGGTGATCAGCGCCGCGGGTGCGGCGATGAACACGGTGACGAAGTAGGACAGCAACTGCATCGCGTTGTAGTTGGTCCAGGTGTGGTCGTCGGGCCACTGCAGCGCCAGGTACTGGATGCCGACCGAGGCGGCGTGCGGGAAGACGTCCCAACTGGTCGGCACGATGCGCCGCCACTGGCCGGTGCTGAACAGCAGCACGTAGAAGACAATGCCGTTGAGCAGCCAGAACACGTCGGCGCCCAGATGCCACCAGCGGGCCAGCCCGATCGAGTGCCGGAATCCGGGCAGCCCGAGCTGCGGGGGCAGGGCGACGGTGTCGTCGTTGGCGGTCCAATACCCCTCGGGCACCGGCGGTCCCACCCGCAGCCACTCGTCTTTGCCGGGGGTGGAGTTGCGGCTGAAGTACAGCCGCGGATGGTCGCAGAGGATCTGGACCCCGGACCGGATGATGAACATCATCAGGAACAGGTTGAAGAAGTGCGTCCAGCCGGCCCACGCCGGGATGCCCCCGGGGACCTCGGTGGATGCGCTGCTACCGGGGTACTTCGCGATGAAGCTCTGGATCTCGGGCATGTTGTAGAGGCCCTTGCCGACGGCCACCGCCGCCAGCATCCCGACGAAACCGATCGGCAGCAGCCACAGCAGGTTGAACCACTTGTCCTTACCCACCCGCAGCCGGGGAGCGGTCGCGCGCCGGGTGAGGTCGAAACCGCCGCCGTAGCCGGCCACGTCGATTTCGTCGTGGGCATCGTGGATCTCATGGCGGTACCCCGGGTCGATCACCGGGGTACCGGTAGCCGTCCCCGGTGACCGATCCGATGCTGCAATGTCCTTGCGATCAAGGCTCACCTTCATGCCTCCTTCGGCGCCCGGCAGACGACCATAATTTACACGAATCAGCCTGTATAAAATGCGAATCGCGGTCACGGGTGGGGCTGTGTCGCGGTCGGCGACTCGCACTGGCCAGCACATTCTTTCACCAGGGGCCCGGTGAGTCGATAGCCCTACTCGGCATCCGTGTCTGCGGAATAAAGATGACAAATAATCCGCGTCTGCGATTATTTCAGGCACGGTCGACCGCACGGCACCCCCGGTCGAGCATCCGGTGAGGTTGGTCACAACTCCTTGTGAATTAGCTGTGTGACCTTGGGTCGTCAGATCGGGCGGGCGCGGCGGAGTCGACGCAGCCGCGGACCACCTCCGCCAGCGTGGCCGCCCGGCTGTCACTGAACACGTCCTCTAGCAGCAGGGGGACGCCGTCGGGGCCGGCCAGCGGCACCCGCCAGTTGGGATATTCGTCGATGGTGCCGGGCTGATTCTGGGTGCGCCGGTCACCGACCGCGTCGGTCAGCGCCACCGCCAGCAACCGCGACGGGGTGCGACCCAGGTAGCGGTGCAGCGCGACGATGGCCTGCGCACCGCCGGCGGGTTCCTGCGGCGGTCCCGGTTCCGCCTCGCCTGCCGCGAGCCTCGCTGAACCGCGGGGTTCGTCGCCGGGGAGCAGCCCGACGCGGTGCAATTCGGCCAGCCACGCCTCCCGTTCACCCCGATCCGCCGCGAGTTCGTCCTCGACGGAGCGGGTGAGCAGGCCCAACGCGGCGCGGAGGCGGACATGGTCGCCCGCCAGATACCCCGCCGTCGGCGGCAGGTCGTGGGTGGTGACCGACGACAGGCAGTATTCGCGCCAACGTTCCGCGGGCAGCGGCCGCCCGGCGGCGTCACGCTCGAACCACAGGATCGAGGTGCCCAGGATGCCGCGGTCGGCCAGGTAGTCACGCACCCAGGGCTCCACGGTGCCCAGGTCCTCACCCACCACCAGCGCCCCGGCCCGGTGCGCTTCGAGCGCGACGATGCCCACCAGCGCTTCGTGGTCGTACTGGACGTAGGTGCCCGCGGTGGGCGGTGCGCCGTCGGGAATCCACCACAACCGGAACAGCCCGATGATGTGGTCGATACGCACCCCGCCGGCGTGCCGCAGCATCGCGGCGATCAGGGCACGAAACGGCCGATATTCCTGCTCGGCGAGCCGGTCGGGTCGCCACGGCGGCTGCGACCAGTCCTGACCGCGCTGATTGAACGCGTCCGGAGGAGCGCCGGCCGTGACACCGGGTGCCAGGACGTCCTGCAAGGCCCACGCGTCGGCCCCGTCCGGGTGCACCCCGACCGCCAGGTCCCCGATGATGCCCAGCCGCATCCCGGCCCCCAGCGCCCGGGTCTGGGTGGCGGTGAGCTGCTCGTCGAGCTGCCATTGCAGCCAGCGGTGAAAATCGACGGTGGTGTGCTGGGCGGCGGCGAAGTCGGCGACTTCGGGACCGGCCGGATGCTGCAGGGACGCCGGCCAGTGATGCCAGTCCGCGCCGTACTGCTCGGCGAGGGCACACCAGGTGGCGAAGCCGTCCAGGGCGGTGCCCTCGCGGGCGCAGAACGCCGCGAACGCCAGCTCGCGCCCGGGTGTCCGCGGCACCCGATACACCCGTTCCAGCGCCGCCCGCTTGGCCGTCCAGGCGCTGTCCCGGTCGATGGTGTCGGCTTCGGCGGGCAACCCGGCCAGCGCACGGACCCGCCGTAGTTGCCGATCAGGTAGGTAGGCGAACTCCTCGATCGCCTCGACCCGCAGATACAGCGGGTTGACGTAGCGCCGTGACGTCGGCAGATAGGGCGAGGGCTCCATCGGGGCGGTCGGTGCGGCCGCGTGCAGCGGGTTCACCAACAGGTAGTCCGCGCCGTGCCGGGACGCCGACCACACCGCCAGATCGGTGAGGTCGGACAGGTCGCCGACGCCCCAGGACCGTTGCGAGCGCAGGCTGTACAACTGCGTGGCCAGACCCCAGGCGCGGCGCGCACCCAGCCGCGGTGGCAGGCCCAGCCGAGCCGGGGTGACGATCAAGGCGGTACTGACCCGCTGGTCGCCCGAGGCCAGCCACACCCGGTGATAGCCGGGCGGCAGATCCCCGGGCAGCACGAAGCTGGCCTCCCCGATCAGGCGGCCCTCCAGATCGAACGGCGGGGTGAAGTTGTCGAGCTGGCGCGCCGCGTCCCGGCTGCTGCCGTCCTCGGTCTGCACCCAGATCCGTGCCGGGTGGCCGTGGGTGACGTGCACCCACAACGGGATATCGGCTCCGGCGCGGGCCACGATGGTGGCCGGCAGGGGGCGGGCCCAGTAGGCGCGGTCCCGGCCGGCCAGCGCCGCGCGGCGCTGCGGCGCGGTGCCGGCGGGCACCTCCAATGCGGCGAGAACGGCGATCAGGGTGGCCTCGGGGACCTCGACCCGCGCACCGGCCCAGTCCTGGTAATTGGTGGCGATGCCGAACAGTTCGGCCAGTTCGGCCAGGGACGGTGCCGGCTCCGTCATGCAGGTCCTCCCGCCGATCTCACTCGGTCCATCGTGCCTCACGCCCGCTCGACGAGCGGATAGTGCGGCAGGTCGCTAGCATGCCGTGTGAGCAATACAGGCGAATCCATCCAGGGGCAGATGACAAGCAATGGCTGAACATGAGCGGGGGTCCGGCTACGGGCTGGGACTCTCCACCCGGACGCAGGTCACGGGCCATCAATTCCTAGCGCGTCGCACCGCCCTGGCATTGACGCGGTGGCGGGTCCGGATGGAAGTCGAGCCGAGCCGGCGGCAATCGTTGGCGGTGGTGGCGTCGGTGTCCGCGGCGTTGATGGTTTGCCTGGGGGCGCTGCTGTGGTCGTTCCTGAGCCCGTCGGGCCAGATCGGCGATTCACCGATCATCGCCGACCGTGATTCCGGCGCGCTGTACGTGCGGGTGGGGGACACCTTGTACCCGGCGCTGAACCTGGCCTCGGCGCGGCTGATCGCCGGGCGTCCGGACAACCCGCACAAGGTGCGGTCGAGTCAGATCGCCGAGCAGCCGCACGGCCCGATGGTGGGTATCCCGGGCGCCCCGTCGGAGTTCTCGCCGACCACCCCGACGTCGTCGTCCTGGCTGATCTGCGACTCGGTGGCCCCGACGTCGGGTATCGGTGCGGTGTCGCCGGTCACCGTCACGGTGATCGACGGCAGCCCCAGCCTGTCGGATCACCGCCGGGTGCTCAGCGGGTCCGACGCGGTGGTGTTGCGGTACGGCAGTGACTCCTGGGTGATCCGCGACGGCCGCCGCTCGCGCATCGACGCGGTCGACCGCTCGGTGCTGACGCCGCTGGGTATCACGCCCGAGGAAGTCAGCCAGGCCAAGCCGATGAGCCGGGCGCTGTATGACGCATTGCCCGAGGGGCCTGAACTGTCGGTGCCCTCGGTGCCCGAAGCGGGCAGCCCCGCGCACTTCGGCAGCGCACCCGCGCCGGTGGGCACGGTGTTCGTGACGCCGCAGATCAGTGGGCCGCAACAGTATTCGGTGCTGCTTGCCGACGGCGTGCAGACCATCACCGAGGTGGTGGCCCGCATTCTGCAGAACGCGGGGGCGACCGCCAAAACCGTGCAGCCGGCCGTGTTGGCCAAGATGCCGCTGGTGACCGGGTTGGATCTGTCCGCCTACCCGGAAACCCCGCTGCATGTGATCGACATGCGGGAGAACCCGGCAACCTGCTGGTGGTGGGAGAAGACCGCCGGTGAGGGACGGGCCCGCGTGCAGGTGATCTCCGGCCCGACGATTCCTGTTCCGCAGGACAGAATTGACCGGGTGGTGTCGCTGGTGAAGGCCGACGACACCGGCCGCGAGGCCGACCGGGTGTACTTCGGGCCGAGCTCGGCGAACTTCGTCGCCGTCACCGGCAACGACCCGGGTGCCACGACAACCGAATCATTGTGGTGGCTTTCGGAATCCGGTGTGCGGTTCGGGGTGGAAGACTCCCGCGACTCGCGTGGCGCCCTCGGGTTGGGCGACGAGCCGAGCCAGGCGCCGTGGGTGGCGCTGCGGCTGCTGGCCCCGGGCCCGACGCTGTCGCGCGCCGACGCGCTGGTGCGTCACGACACCCTGCCCAAAGACATGACGCCAGGAGAATTGGTGGTGCCCAAGTGAAACGAGGCTTTGCGCGGCCCACACCCGAGCGGGCGCCGGCGGTCAAGCCGGAAAACATCGTGCTGCCGACACCGCTGAGTGTCCCGCCGCCGGAAGGCAAGCCGTGGTGGCTGGTGGTGGTCGGGGTGCTGGTCGTCGGCCTGGTGGCCGGCATGGTCGCGATGACCGTGGCCAGCGGATCGCGGATGTTCCTCGGTGCCGGCGCCATCTTCCCGATCTTCATGGTCGGCGGCATCGCGATGATGATGTTCGGCGGCCGATTCGGCGGCGGCGCCCAGCAATTGAGCCGCCCGAAGCTGGATGCGATGCGCGCCCAGTTCATGTTGATGCTCGACCGGCTGCGGGAGACCGCGTCGGAATCCGCCGACAGCATGGACGCCAACTACCGCTGGTTCCACCCGTCACCGGCGACGTTGACCGCCGCCATCGGCTCGCCGCGGATGTGGGAACGCAAACCCGACGGCAAGGACCTCAACTTCGGCACCGTACGGGTCGGGGTAGGGATGACACGGCCCGAGGTGACCTGGGGCGAACCGCAGAACATGCCCACCGACATCGAGTTGGAGCCGGTGACCGGTAAGGCGCTGCAGGAGTTCGGGCGCTACCAAAGCGTCGTCTACAACCTGCCCAAGATGGTGTCGCTGCTGGTGGAGCCCTGGTACGCGCTGGAGGGGGAGCGTGAGCAGGCGCTGGGCCTGATGCGTGCCATCATCTGCCAACTGGCCTTCTCGCACGGACCCGACCACCTGCGGATGGTCGTGGTCAGTTCCGATGTGGGGCAGTGGGATTGGGTGAAATGGCTGCCGCACTTCGGTGACGTGCGACGTCAAGACGCCGCCGGCCAGGCCCGCATGGTGTACAGCTCGGTGCGGGAGTTCGCCGCCGAGCACGGAGATCTGTTCTCCGGGCGTGGATCGTTCATGCCGCGCCACCCCAGCTCGTCGGCGGAGATGCCCACGCCGCACCACGTGATCATCGCCGACGCCGACGACCCGCAGTGGGAGTACGTGTTCGCCGCTGAAGGTGTGGACGGCGTGACGTTCTTCGACCTGTGCGGCGCCTCGGCGGTGGCCGGTGCGGCCCCGCAGCGGGTGCTGCGGTTCACCGACGAGAACGGCGTGATCGAGACGCTGCCCCGCGACCGCGACACCTGGATGGTGATCGACGACAACGCCTGGTTCTTCGCGCTGGCCGACCAGGTGTCGGCGTCCGACGCCGAACAGTTCGCCCAGCGGATGGCGCAGTGGCGACTGGCCGAAGCCTACGAGGAGATCGGGCAACGGGTCACCCACATCGGTTCGCGCGACATCCTGTCCTACTACGGTGTCGAGGACCCGGGGTCGATCGACTTCGCCGCGCTGTGGGCCGGCCGCCGCGACGCGACCAGCCGGTCGCGGCTGCGGGTGCCGTTCGGTAACCGTGCCGACAACGGCGAGCTGCTGTTCTTGGACATGAAGTCCCTCGACGAGGGTGGCGACGGGCCGCACGGCGTCATGTCGGGAACCACCGGTTCGGGTAAGTCGACGCTGGTGCGGACCGTCATCGAGTCGCTGATGCTCGGACACCCGCCCGACGAGCTGCAGTTCGTGCTGGCCGACCTCAAGGGTGGTTCCGCGGTCAAGCCGTTCTCCGGGGTTCCGCACGTCTCGCGCATCATCACCGACCTGGAAGACGACCAGGCCCTGATGGAGCGCTTCCTGGAAGCCATGTGGGGCGAGATCGCCCGCCGCAAGACCATGTGCGACAGCGCCGGTGTCGACGGCGCCAAGGAGTACAACGAGATCCGGTCCCGGATGCGGGCACACGGGCAGGACATGCCGCCGCTGCCGATGCTGGTGGTCGTCATCGACGAGTTCTACGAGTGGTTCCGCATCATGCCGACCGCGGTGGAGGTGCTCGACTCGATCGGCCGTCAGGGCCGTGCCTACTGGGTGCACCTGATGATGGCCTCGCAGACCATCGAGAGCCGGGCCGAGAAGCTGATGGAGAACATGGGCTACCGGTTGGTGCTGAAGGCGCAGACCGCCGGTGCGGCCCAGGCGGCCGGGGTGCCCAACGCGGTGAACCTGCCCGCCAAGGCCGGGCTGGGATACTTCCGCAAGAGCGGCGAGGACATCATCCGGTTCCAGGCCGAGTTCCTGTGGCGCGACTACCGCCGCGGCACGATCTTCGCCGAGGAGCAGGCACCGCTGGTGCATGCCGTCGACTACATCCGCCCGCAGCTGTTCACCACCGCCTTCGCGCCGTTGGAGGTGGCGGTCAGCGGGACCGAGATCGAGGACTTCCCCGACGACGTCCCGCAACTCACCGACGGGTCGACCCCGGAAACCGCGGTGGAGGTCGCCGAGGAGGACGAAGGCTTCCGGACGCCCAAGGTCGGCACCACGATCATCGACCAGTTGCGCCGCATCGACTTCGAGCCGTACCGGTTGTGGCAGCCGCCGCTGGACCAGCCGGTGGCCGTCGACGAGCTGGTGAACCGGTTCCTGGGCCGGCCGTGGCAGCAGGAGTACGGCACCGCGCGCAACCTGGTGTTCCCGATCGGGATCATCGACCGCCCGTTCAAGCACGACCAGCCGCCGTGGACCGTGGACACCTCGGGCCCGGGCTCCAACGTGCTGATTCTGGGCGCCGGCGGGTCGGGTAAGACGACGGCGCTGCAGACGCTGATCTCGGCCGCCGCCATGACCCACACCCCCGAGCAGGTCCAGTTCTACTGCCTGGCCTACAGCGGCACCGCGTTGACCACGGTGGCCGGCCTGCCGCATGTGGGCTCGGTGGCCGGGCCGACCGATCCCGACGGCGTGCGCCGCACGGTCGCCGAGCTGCTGGCGCTGATGCGCGGCCGGAAACGCAGCTTCCTGGAATACGACGTGGCCGGCATGGAGGTCTTCCGGCGCCGCAAGTTCGGTAGCGCGCCCGGCGCGGTGCCCGATGACGGCTTCGGTGACGTCTACCTGGTGATCGACAACTACCGGGCCCTCGCTGAGGAAAACGAGGTGCTCATCGAGCAGGTGAACCAGATCATCAACCAGGGTCCGTCGTTCGGTGTGCACGTGATCGTCACCGCGGACCGGGAATCGGAGCTGCGGCCCCCGGTGCGCAGCGGCTTCGGATCCCGGGTGGAGCTGCGGCTGGCCGCCGTGGAGGACGCCAAGCTGGTGCGCTCCCGGTTCGCCAAGGACGTTCCGGTCAAGCCGGGCCGCGGCATGGTCGCGGTGAACTACGTCCGCCTCGACAGCGACCCGCAATCGGGCCTGCACACCCTGGTGGCTCGACCGGCGTTGGCCGACACGGCAGACAGCGTGTTCGAGTCCGACAGTGTGGTCGCCGCGGTCAGCCAGATCGCCGTCGGCCGGGCCCGTCCGGTGCGCAGGCTACCGGCACGGTTCGGTCTCGAGGACGTGCGTGCCGCCGCCGCCGTGGACCGCCGCGAAGGCGTCGGTGCGGGTGGAATCGCCTGGGCGGTATCGGAATTGGATTTGCAGCCGGTCTACCTCAACTTCGCCGAGAACTCTCACCTGATGGTGACCGGGCGACGCGAATGCGGACGGACCACCACGCTGGCCACCATCATGTCCGAGATCGGCCGGGTGTACGCGCCGGGCTCCAGCTCGGCGCCGCCGACCACGCAACCATCGGCGCAGGTGTGGCTGGTCGACCCGCGCCGGCAGTTGCTGACCACGCTGGGCTCCGAGTACGTGGAGAAGTTCGCCTACAACCTCGACGGCGTCGTGGCGCTGATCGACGAGTTGGCGGCCACCCTGGCGCGGCGCGAGCCGCCGCCCGGCTTGTCGGCGGAGGAGTTGCTGGCGCATTCCTGGTGGAGCGGGCCGGAGATCTTCCTGATCATCGACGATGTGCAGCAGTTCCCACCCGGGTTCGACTCGCCGATGCACAAGGCCGCCCCCTGGGTGACCCGCGCGGCCGACGTCGGCCTGCACGTCATCGTCACCCGCACCTTCGGCGGATGGTCGTCGGCGGGCAGCGATCCGCTGCTGCGGGCGCTGCACCAGGCCAACTCGCCGCTGCTGGTGATGGACGCCGACCCCGACGAAGGGTTCATCCGCGGCAAGATGAAGGGCGGACCGCTGCCCCGCGGTCGCGGCCTGCTGATGGCCGAGGACACCGGGGTGTTCGTGCAGGTCGCCGACACCCCGGTGCGCCGGTAGGCGGCAGCTGCCGTTGAGTGTGCATCCAGGGCGGGAACTCCACCGAGTTCCCGCCCTGAGCGCATTGTCGACACCGTGATCCCGCGGCCGGCAGGGTCGCCGGCGTGACCCCGATCACCTGCGGGTTCGCCCCGTTTTAAACAGCGGATGAACGGCCGTCGTACGTGGGTGAACAGTCGTTGTCCAGTCGTGAATTGTTGGTTTTGGGCGCGGCGTTTCGCGGGGCGCCCGATTAGCCTCTGAAACGAGCGATCGTTCATAGGCGAGTGATCGATCTCGACAGTCTTAACGCTGAGGGTGACCGAGAAAAGAAAGTGCTCTTACATCTGTGACCGCACATTCAGTTCGCGTGACCGCAAGGCCTTCAGCGGCCGTAGCGACCATGACCGTGATGCGTGTCGGCGCTGAGCTCGGGGCGGCCGATCCGGCCGCCGCCGCGCTGGTGTCCGGCTAGGAGGGGTTGGAGTGGATTTCGGGGCGTTGCCGCCGGAGATCAACTCGGGCCGTATGTATGCGGGGCCCGGACCGGGGCCGTTGTTGGCCGCGGCGCAGGCATGGGACGCACTGGCAGCGGAATTGCATATCGCCGCGACCGGCTACGGTTCGGTGGTCGGGGAGCTCAGCGGCCAGGCATGGTCCGGCCCGGGGGCCGAGTCGATGACCGCCGCGGCCGCGCCGTACGTGGCCTGGATGCACGCCACCGCGTTGCAGGCCGAGGAGACCGCGGCGCAGGCGCGGGCCGCGGTCGCGGCCTACGAGGCGGCCTTTGCGATGACCGTCCCGCCGCCGGTGATCGCCGCCAACCGGGTGCAGCTGATGACGCTGGTGGCCACGAACTTCTTCGGCCAGAACACGCCGGCGATCGCCGCCACCGAGATCCACTACGCCGAGATGTGGGCGCAGGATGCGGTCGCGATGTTCGGCTACGCCGGATCGTCGGCGACGGCGTCGACCGTGACACCGTTCACCAAGCCGGCCGACACCACCAACTCCTCCGGGGTGCCCGCGCAGGCCGCCGCGGTCGCCAAGGCCACCGGCACCCAGGCGGGCACCACCGCGCAGTCCGCGGCCCAATCGGCGGCGCAGACCGCGACGCAGACGACCGCAACGTCGACCACTACCTCGACGACATCGCAAACGGTCACCGCAACGTCGGCAACGCAAGTCGTGCACCAGGTTTCGACGACCGCCGGCACGACCACCGGATCGACGACGACCGGATCGTCGGGCTGGCTGACCCCCAGCAACTTCACCGCGATCCGGCAGGCGCTGCAGGCCTACTTCGCGTTGGGGATGGGACAGTTCGGCGCCTCGATCGGTCAGCAGATGTTCCCGGGTGCGGCGGGCGGGGCCGGCGCGTCCGGCAGTGCGCCGCTGCCCGGGGCGGGGCTGCCCGCGCTGGGCAGCTACCCCATCAGCAGCCCGGTGTCGGCCACCGCCGCCAGCGCCAACTCGATCGGCCGGTTGTCGGTGCCGGCGAGCTGGGCTGCCGGGACTCCGGGAGTCAACCCGACATCGTTCGGCACGCCGCTGAGCCTCAGCGAGGCCTCCCAGGCCGCCGGATCGCAGGGCCTGCTGCGCGGGATGCCGCTGAGCGGCGTCGGGCGGCGTGCCAGCGGCGGGTTCACCCACCGGTACGGGTTCCGGTACAGCGTGATGCCCCGACCCCCGTCGGCCGGGTAGCGCCGTGCAAAACGTCGCGCACCCCAACTGCGGGTGAACAGCGAGTTCCGGCCGGTGAACAGTGGCGATGAGGGAATGAATAGTTGGCGTGGAGGACGGGTGGCCGTGGGCAAGCCCGTTAGCCTTTTGAATAGCGAGATTGACGAGGAGGAGATCACGTGTCGTTCGTGACCACACAGCCCGAAGCGCTGTCGGCTGCCGCAGGCACCCTGCAGGGGATCGGATCGACGGTTTCCGCCCAGAACGCGGCTGCGGCCGCCCCGACCACCGGTGTCGTGCCGGCCGCGGCCGATGAGGTCTCGGCGCTGACGGCCGCCCAGTTCGCCGCCCACGCGCAGCTGTACCAGGAGGTCAGCGCCCAGGCCGCGGCGATTCACGAGATGTTCGTCAACACCTTGGGGACCAGCGCTGGTTCCTACCAGGCCACCGAGGCCGCCAACGCGGCCGCAGCCGGTTAGGGGAGAAAGTGCTCGACTTCGGGGCAATACCGCCGGAGGTCACCTCCGCGCGCATCTACGCCGGGCCCGGCTCGACGCCGCTGGTGGCCGCCGCGTCGGCGTGGAACGCGCTGGCCGCTGAGCTGAACTCGGCCGCCCTCGGCTACCAGAAGGTGCTCGCCCAGCTCACCAGCGAGGAGTGGGCAGGTCCGGGATCGGCGGCGATGGCGCAGGCCGCCGCGCCGTACGTGGCGTGGATGAGCACCGCCGCCACCCAGGCCGAGCACACCGCCAACCAGGCCCGGTCGGCCGCTGCTGCCTACGAGGCCGCGTTCGCCGCGACGGTTCCCCCGCCGTTGGTCGCCGCCAACCGGGCCCAGGTCGCACAGCTGACCACGACGAACATCATGGGTCAAAACACCCAGCTGATCGCCCAACTCGAGGCGCAATACGGGCAGATGTGGGCGCAGGACGCCGCCGCGATGTACGGCTACGTCGGCCAGTCGGCGGCCGCCACCAAGGTGACACCGTTCGCCTCGCCGGCGCAGACCACCAACGCCGCCGGTCAGGGCCTACAATCGGCGGCTGTCACCCAGGCCGCGTCCACCGCGGCCGCCTCCGGCTCCCAGAACGTGTCTCAGGCCATCTCGTCGCTGCCCAACACCCTGCAGAGCCTGGCCTCACCGGTGGCGACGACGTCGAGCACCGACGGCCTGACCAGTCTGTGGACGTTGTTGACCGGTCAGACCTCGCTGCCGAAATCATTCGCCGACGTGGTCAGCGGCTACAGCCCGTACGCCGGTCTGCTCTACAACACCGAGGGGCTGCCGTACTTCAGCATCGGTATGGGCAACAACTTCGTGCAGACGGCCAAGACGCTGGGCCTGCTCAACGCGGCCGCACCGGCCGCCGCCAAGGGTGCAGCCGAGGCGGCGGGTGCCGCGGGTGCGGGTGCCGCGGGCGCTGCGGGTCTCGGTGGCGGGCTCGGGGCCGCGCCGGTGGCCGCCGGCCTGGGCAATGCCACCGGGGTCGGTCGCCTGGTGGTGCCGCCGAGCTGGCTGGGATCGACCCCGCTGTCGTCGTCGGCGTTCCCGGCCCCCCCGGTGCCGGTCAGCTCCGTCAGCGCCGTCCCGGACGCAGCCGGTGCCGGGAACCTGTTGGGTGGCATGCCGCTGGCCGGCGTCGGCGCCGGCGCAAATGGCGCCGCGCCCAAATACGGGTTCCGCCCGACCGTGATGACGCGCCCGCCGTTCGCGGGCTAAACCCGCCGCGGCTCAATCCTCGTCGAGGACCAGCGCCATTTCCGGGCAGGCGGCGACACCGTCACGCGTGAGCTGCGCGTCTTCGGGCTGCACTTCGTGCTCCTCGAGGATGGAGTAACCGGACTCGTCGATCGGGAACAGATCGGGGTCGACGGCGTAGCACTGCGCATGCCCCACGCATTTTGATTGTTCGAGGCGAACCCTCATGGCGTGTTCCCTTCCTCGGGGTGCTCAGGTGGCCGACGGCTACGATATCGACTGCCGCGCGACCGCGAAACACGAGAAACGGACACCGGAAACTACGGCCATGAGCACCTACGACGCCTACCAGCCGGGTGCGTTTCACTTGCCGCGGCTCGACTACGCGTCGCTGCCGATGGCCGCCGACCGGGGTGTCGGATGGAAGGCGTTGCGGGATGCCGGGCCGGTGGTGTTCATGAACGGCGCCTACTACCTGACCCGCCGTGACGACGTGCTGGCGGCGCTGCGCAATCCGAAGGTGTTCTCCTCGCGGTTGGCGCTGCAGCCCCCGGACAGCCCGCTGCCGGTGGTCCCGCTGGCGTTCGACCCGCCCGAACACACCCGGTACCGCAAGATCCTGATGCCCTACTTCAGTCCGCATGCCCTGAGCGCGTCGCTGCCGGTGCTGCGCCGGCACGCCGCCGACATGATCGGAGCCATCGCCGACCGGGGCGAATGCGATGCCATGGCCGATCTGGCGAACCTGTACCCGTTTCAGGTGTTCATCGACCTCTACAGCTTCCCGTTGCAGGATCGCGACCGGCTGATCGCCTGGAAAGACGCCGTCACCGCCGACAAGCCCTACCGCACCGACGCAGACCTGGCCGCGGGCCGCGAGCTGTTCGAGTACCTGGCCGACGCGATCGCCCAGCGCCGGCAGAACCCGGGCACCGACATGCTGTCGAAGGTGATGACCGGGGACGGTGAGTTCACCGACCTCGAATTGCTGGGCATGAGCCACTTGCTGATCCTGGCGGGACTGGACACGGTGACCGCCGCGATCGGGTTCTCGCTGTACGAACTCGCACGTCGGCCGCAGCTGCGCACCGCCCTGCGCGACGACCCCAAACAGACCAGGGCTTTCATCGAGGAAATCGTCCGGTTGGAGCCGTCGGCCCCGGTAGCGCCCCGGGTCACCACCGAGATGGTCACGATCGGGGGAATGACGCTGCCCGCGGGCACCCCGGTGCGACTGTGCATGGCCGCGGTCAACCGCGACGGCACCGACGACATCTCCACCGACGAGCTGGTGCTGGACGGCAAGGTGCACCGGCACTGGGGATTCGGGGGCGGACCGCACCGCTGCCTCGGCTCCCACCTGGCGCGGCTGGAACTGACCGTGATCGTCGACGAATGGTTGCGTCGAATCCCCGAGTTCGAGTTGCCCGAGGGCTACCGGCCGGACATCGCGTTTCCGTCGATGACGTTCGCGCTCACCACCCTGCCGCTACGGATCCGCTGAGCCTTCCGAGCAGCCAGATTTTATGTCGTCAGCGGGCCGCCGCGCGCCTGCCCGCCGTGCGGAGGGGCCCCGCGGGGGAGGACGGCGGCCGCCGGGCGCCCAGCGTCCTGACCCCATCAACCTGCGTGGATCGCGCCGCCGCTGGTCAACCCTGGTGTCGCCGGTCGCCCATCGTGAACATTTGGTGCTGGTTGGTGAACACTTCGGAATATGCCGCTTCTCGGCAGGCGTGACCCGGTGTGTCCCTCTACTGTCGAGGGCGGAGCGATTGCTGAGGATAACTGGAGGAGGAGATCCCAATGTCGTTCGTGACCACCCAGCCGGAGGCACTGACATCAGCGGCTGCCACGCTGAGCGGCCTGGGCTCGGCGCTGAGCGCGCAGAACGCGGCCGCCGCCGGTCCCACCACCGGCGTCATTCCCGCCGCCGCCGACGAGGTCTCGGCGCTGACCGCGGCCCAGTTCGCCGCCCACGCCACCCTGTACCAGCAGGTCAGCGCGCAGGCCCAGGCGATCCACGACATGTTCGTGGCCACGATCAATACCAGTGCGGGTTCCTACGCGGCCACCGAGGCCGCCAACGCGGCAGCGGCCGGCTAGACCCCGGCGTAGCCTGCTCTACAACGACCAACTAGATGACTTCGAGATAGGGAGACAGGATCATGACAGCGCGTTTTATGACCGATCCGCATGCGATGCGGGCGATGGCGGGGCGTTTCGACACCCACGCGCAGACGGTTGAGGATGAGGCCCGCCGGATGTGGGCGTCCTCGACCAATATTTCCGGTGCCGGCTGGGGTGGGCTGGCCGAGCGGACCTCGTACGACACCATGGGTCAGATGCAGACCGCGTTTCGCAACATCGTGACGATGTTGCACGGGGTGCGCGATGGCCTGGTGCGTGACGCCAACAACTACGAGCAGCAAGAAGCTGCCTCACAAACCATCCTGTCCAGCTAGAAGGGAGTCGAGCTATGTCTATCAATTACCAGTTCGGTGACGTGGACGCCCACGGTGCGCTGATCAAAGCCCAGGCCGCCTCGTTGGAGGCTGAGCATCAGGCGATCGTCTCTGATGTGTTGGCTGCCGGGGACTTCTGGGGTGGTGCGGGGTCGGTGGCCTGCCAGGAGTTCATCACCCAGCTGGGCCGCAACTTCCAGGTCATCTACGAGCAGGCCGCCAGCCACGGCACCAAGGTGCAGTCCGCCGGCAACAACATGGCCAACACCGACTCCGCCGTCAGCTCCAGCTGGGCCTGACGCGGATTGCGCATCGAGTGTCGACTGGGGCGTCCACCCAGCGCACGCGGCGCGCTCACAGTTGACTAAACAGCGACGGCACACCGGTTACCGGTGTGCCGTCGCTGTGCTGGCAGTATCGAGGTTGGCCGGCCGGCCAGGCCGGGGAGGAGAGTAGCGATGGATCCGAGCGCCCGTACCGACATCACCGTCAATGTCGAGGGCTTCTGGATGTTGCAGGCCCTGCTTGACATCCGCCATGTCGCTCCCGAGTTGCGGTGCCGGCCCTACGTCTCGACCGATTCCACCGACTGGCTGGCCGAACATCCCGGCATGAAGGTGATGCGCGAAAGCGGCATCGTCGATGGCGACACCGTCACCGAGCAGATCGCCGAGCGGCTCAGGGTGCTCGCCGCACCCGACCTGGAGGTGGTCGCGTTGCTGTCGCGCGGCAAGCTGCGCTACGGCGTCCTCGAGGAAGAGGACGCGCCGCCGGGATCACGCGACATCCCGGACAACGAATTCCGGGTCTTGCTGGCGCGCCGAGGCGAGCACTGGGTGTCGGCGGTGCGGGTGGGCACCGACATCACCGTTGACGACGTGTCGGTCACCGACGCATCCTCGATCGCGGCGCTGGTACTGGACGGCCTGGAATCGATTCACCACGCCGACCCGGCGCAGATCACCGCGGTCAACGTGCCGCTCGAGGAAATGCTCGAGGTGACCCAGAGCTGGCAGGAATCCGGGTTCAACGTCTTCTCCGGCGGCGATCTACGACGGATGGGGCTGTCCGCCGCGACCATCGCCGCCCTGGGACAGGCGCTGGCGGACCCCGAAGCCGAGGCGGCGGTCTACGCGCGCCAGTACCGCGACGACGCCCGCGCGCCCAGCGCGTCGGTGCTGTCACTGAAGGACGGGTCCGGCGGCAGGATCGCGATGTACCAGCAGGCGCGGACCGCGGGTTCGGGCGAGGCGTGGATGGCAATCTGCCCGGCAACCCCGCAACTGGTCCAGGTCGGTGTCAAGACCGTTTTGGACACGCTGCCGTACGGGGCCTGGAAAACGCACCGAAGAGTGTGAGTTACGGACACGAAATATGTTCTGCATCAAGCACTTACGTATGTCGCGCTGTCGTCGTGCGGAGACGGCAGGATACCCCTAGAATTGGGCGACACCACAATGGATATGAGGCAGCACGCATGAGTTCAGGAATTGTCGGGCGAAACCGTCCGCCGATCGCGGCCGGGACGTTGACAGGTGGACCGATGGGGGTGGGACAGTGACCGCGATGATAGAGGCGCTGCAATCCGACAGTGAGGCCTCGGTCTCCTCGCCGCGTGCCGCGGTGGTCGGCATCATGGCCGGTGCCGGCGTGCAGATCGGCGTGGTGCTCGACGCCGACGCCCCGGTGTCGGTGATGATCGACCCGCTGCTCAAGGTCATCAACGGCCGGCTCCGCGAACTGGGGGAGACAACCCTGGAGGCCACCGGCCGCGGCCGATGGGTGCTGTGCACGGTCGACGGCACGGCGTTGCGGTCCGCGCAATCGCTCACCGAGCAAGAGGTCTACGACGGCGACCGGCTGTGGCTGCGTTTCCTCGCCGACCCCGAGCACCGCTCCCAGGTCATCGAGCACATCTCGACCGCCGTCGCGGTCAACCTGTCCAAGCGATTCACCTCGATCAATCCGGTGGTCGCCATCCAGGTCGGTGTCAGCATGCTGGCCATCGGGGTGCTGCTGGCCGTGGGAATGCTCGGCGCCTGGCGCTACCGGCACGACACCTGGCTGGCGGCCGGCTGTGCCGGCGTCATCGCGGTGGCGGTGTTCGCGGCCGCAGCGCTGATCCTGATGCGCGCCAGCACCCCGGTGGACCGCCAGGTCGGGGACATCCTGATGCTCACCGGGCTGGTGTCGGTGGCGGTGGCAGCCGCGGCCGCGGTGCCCGGACCGGTGGGTGCGCCGCACGTCGCGTTCGGCTTCGCGGTGACCGGTGTCGGGGCGCTGCTGCTGCTCCGCTTCACCGGGCGGCGGTTGGGGATTTACACCGCAATCATCACCATCAGCGTCGCGGTGATGCTGGTGGGTGTGCTGCGCATGGCGGCGGTGACCGGAGCGGTGACCCTGATGGGCTGCCTGCTGCTGGCCTGTGTGCTGGGCTACCACGCCGCCGCATCGCTGTCGCGCTGGTTGTCCGGGATCCGGTTGCCGGTGTTCCCGTCGGCCACCAGCCGTTGGGTGTTCGAGGCACGTCCCGACCTGCCCACCACCGTGGTGCGTCCCGAAGGCGGGCCGCCGGTGCTGGAAGGTCCGGAGTCGGTGCGCGAGGTGGTGCTGCGTGCCGAGCGCGCCCGCTCCTTCCTGACCGGGCTGCTGGTGGGCTTCGGGGTGCTGACCATCGCCTGCACCGGCGGAATGGCCGACCCGCACGGCGACAAGCCGGTGCTCGGGCTGCTGGTGGCCGGGTTCACCGCCGGGTTCCTCATCCTGCGCGGGCGTTCGTTCCTGGACCGGTTGCAGGCGGTCACCGTCACGGTCACCGGCGTCGTCATCGTGGCGGTCGTGGTGGTGCGTTACGTGGTGGTGCTGTGGACCCCGGCCGCCCTGGCGGTCGGGGTGGCGGTGCTGGTGGTGCTCCCGGCGGCCGGCCTGATCGCCGCCGCGGTGGTGCCCAACACCATCTACAGCCCGATGTTCCGCAAACTCGTCGAGTGGGTGGAGTACCTGTGCCTGATGCCGCTGTTCCCGCTGGTCTTGTGGTTGATGAATACCTATGAAGCAATCCGGTACCGGTAACGGCTGGGCGCGGTACAAGCGCGCAGCCGGGGTGAGTGCCGCCGCAGTGATGGTGGTCGCCGGCACGTTCGCCGGGCTGCCCTACGCCGCGGCGGTTGATCCGCCCGGGGTAGATCCCGGTGCCGCTCCCGGGGACGGCCCGCCCGGCCCGGAGCAGCCGATGCGGCAAACCTCGTACTGCACCGAGGTCGGGGTCCTGCCCGGAACCGACTTCCGGGTGCGGCCGAAGTTTCTGGACATGCTCAACCTCGATGAGGCGTGGCGGTTCGGTCGCGGCGGCGGGGTGAAGGTGGCGGTCATCGACACCGGGGTGACGCCGCACCCGCGGCTGCCGAATCTGGCCGGCGGCGGCGACTACGTGATGGCCGGCGGCGACGGATTGTCCGATTGCGACGCCCACGGCACCCTGGTCGCTTCGCTGATCGCCGCCGCACCCGCCAACGGCGCACCGCTGCCGCCGCCGCGGCAAACCCGTAAACCACCGTCGGTGCCGACCACCGAGCCGACGCCGACCCCGCCCACCCCGCAGACCACGATCATCATTTCGCCGACGGTCATCGCACCGCCTCCGATGCCGATACCGAACGAGGGCGAACCGGGCGCCGGCCCGGTCCCGGTGGGACCGCCCGCCCAGGGGCCCGCTCCGGCACCCGGACAGGGTGCCGCGCCGGGGCCCGGCCAGGCACCCGCCGCCGCCCACGGGACGCACGGCACCGTCACCGCGCCGAACTATTCCGGCGGTGCGCCGCGGGTGGTCGGCGCGAAGTACCCGCGTCCGGCCGCGCCGCCCCCGGCGGCACCGCCGCCGCCGGCCCCCGATGCCTTCTCCGGTGTGGCACCGGATGTGGAAGTGATCTCGATCCGGCAGTCCAGCCAGGCGTTCGGCCCCAAGGATCCGTTCGTCGATGAGGGCGATCCGCAGACCCGGCAGAAGGCCGACAATATCCGCACCATGGCTCGCGCCATCGTGCACGCCGCCGACATGGGCGCTCAGGTGATCAACATTTCCCAGGTGGTGTGCATGAATGTGCGCACCCGGATACCCGACCCCGATCTGGGTGCGGCAGTGCGCTACGCCGCCGTGGAGAAGAACGCCGTCATCGTGGCCGCGGCGGGCGACACCATGCAGCGCGACTGCAAGCAGAACCCGACGCACAATCCGATGCGACCCGACGACCCCCGCGACTGGGGCGGGGTGAACACCGTGGTGACGCCGTCCTGGTTCGACGAGTTCGTCCTGACCGTGGGCGCGGTGGATTCCAACGGCGCGCCGCTGGACAAGTCCAGCGTGGCCGGCCCGTGGGTGTCGATCGCCGCGCCGGGCACCGAAATCGAGGGGCTGTCGCCTCGCGACGACGGCCTGATGAACGCCGTTGACGGACCGGAGAATTCGCTGCTGCACCCGCAGGGCACCGCGTTCGCGGCGGCCCTGGTCTCCGGAGTGGCCGCCCTGGTGCGAGCCAAATACCCGGAGTTGTCGGCCTACCAGGTCCGCAACCGTTTGATGCAGACCGCGCGACCGCCGGCCCGCGGGGTGGACAACCAGGTGGGGCACGGCATCGTCGATCCGGTGGCCGCGCTGACCTGGGATGTGCCCGACGGACCCGCAACACCGCCCGAACAACTGTCGTCTCCGCTGGAGCTTCCGCCACCGGTGCCCGACCGCAACATGACACCGGTCTGGGTGGCCGCGGCGGGCCTGGCCGCGGCGTTGTGTGCGGCGGCGATCGCCCTAGCCGCAGCGAAGATCCTGCGCCGATCATCGAGGGAATCATGAAGGCACAGCGCCGAATCGGACTCGACCTGTCGTGGCCCCGTCTGACTACGATCTTCCTGATCGACGTCGGGGTGCTGGCGCTGGCCCGGCATTGGCCCGGTGGGGCGCAGACCGCCAGGTATGCCTGGTGGGCAGGCATCGGGGTCGCGGTGCTGGTGCTGATCGCCGGTGTGGTGACGTATCGACAGCGGCCGCTGGCCTCCACGCTGGCCGCGCGCCTGCTGGATCGCTTCGTCGACCCGCAGACAATGCTGACCGCCGGGTGCACACCTCCCTTCGATCACACCCGCCGATTCAGCCACCAGGCCATCGGGATTCGGGAGCACGAGGGTCGGCTCGTCTCGGTGATCGCCGTCGCAGGGTTGCAGGACGCATCCTCGGGACGGCACCACAACGGCGGGGGGTCGGCCACACTGCCGGTCGGGACGATCGTCGCCGCGCTGCGGCAGTTCGATGTGCGGTTGGACGCCATCGACATCGTCTCGGTGGCGGGGCCGACGGCGGCGGATGACCAAGACTCCCAAGACAATGAGCCCGCCGCCACCGGCACCTGGCTGATCCTGCGGATGGACCCGCAGCGCAATGTCGCGGCGGTGGCAACCCGGGATTCGGTCGCCTCCACGCTGGCCGCGGTCACCGAACGCCTTGCTCAGGATCTCGACGGGACACGTTGCCTCGCACAAGCTCTGACGGCTACCGAGATCGCCGACGTTGATGCCGCGGTGCTGGCGGGGTTGCATCCGGAGAAGGTCCGACCCAACCGGCGCCGCATCAAGCAGAAGCAACCGGAGGGCCCCCGCGAGTCCATCACCAGCTTCTGGGTGTCGCCGCAGGACATCACCGCGGAGACGCTGGAGCAACTGTGGGATTGCGATACCAATTCCGCGGCGGTGACGGTGCGGCTGATACCGCGCGGCGGCGCCGCCGAGGTGTCGGCATGGGTGCGCTACCACAGCGACAAGCGGCTGCCGAAGAACATCTGGAACGGGCTGAACCGGCTGACCGGCCGCCAGGTGGCCGCGGTGTGCGCGAGTCTGCCGAACCCGGTGGCGCGTTCGCCGCTGGTCGTGCCGGGGCGGGTGCTCGGCGAAGACGAGGACCTCGCAGTCCCGGTGGGAGCGCATCGGTGACAGCTGCGCAGACCGGTTCAGATGCCCGCAACGCGATGGTGGCCGGTCTGCTGGCCTCCGGGATCTCGGTCAAAGGTCTGCAGCCGAGCCGCAATCCGCAAGTGGCAAAGCAGATGTTCGCCACCGCCACCACGATCGATCCGGAGATGTGTGACGCCTGGCTGGCGCGGATCCTGGCGGGTGAACAGGGCGTCGATGTCCTGGCCGGGGCGTGGGCCGCGGTGCGCACCTTCGGGTGGGAGATACGCCGGTTGGGGCTCACCGACGCCGAATTTCGCCCGGAAGCCTCCGACGGATTGTTCCTGCGGCTGGCGATCACCAGCGTGGACACCCTGGCGGCCGGATATGCCGCCGCGCTGATCGAGGAGAAGCGCTACGGACAGGCTGCGGCACTGCTCGACGGTGTCGAGCCGCGACAGGCGTTCGACGCCGAGATACTGCGCTACGTGCGTGGCGTGCTGTACTTCCGGACTGGCCGCTGGCCCGATGTGCTGACCCAATTCCCGGCGGCGACCCAGTGGCGTTTCCCCGAGTTGAAGGCCGCAGCCGCCGCCATGGCGACCACCGCCCTGGCCTCGCTGGGGGTTTTCGAGGAGGCGTGTCGGCGGGCCCAGGAGGTCACCGAGGTCGATCGGGTGCCGGCCGCCACCAATGTCGCGCTGTACACCCAGGGCATGTGCCTGCGGCATCTGGGCCGTGAAGACGAGGCCACAGAGCTGCTGCGCCAGGTGTATTCGCGAGATTCCAAGTTCACTCCGGCCCGCGAGGCGCTGGACAACGCCGACTTCCGCCTGGTGCTCACCGACCCGGAGACCATCGAGGCGCGCACCGATCCGTGGGACGCGGACAGTGCGCCCACCCGGGCCGAGGCTGAAGCATCGCGTCATGCCGAGGAAGCCAAGACGTACTTGGCCGAAGGTGACGCCGAGCTCAACGCCATGTTGGGCATGGAGGCCGCCAAGCGCGAGATCAAACTGATCAAGTCGACGACGAAGGTGAATCTGGCCCGCGCCAAAATGGGCCTGCCGGTTCCGGTCTCGTCTCGGCACACGTTGCTGCTGGGGCCACCCGGTACCGGGAAGACCACCGTCGCACGGGCGTTCACCAAGCAGTTGTGCGGGCTGACGGTGCTGCGCAAGCCATTGGTGGTCGAAACCAGCCGAGCCAAGCTGTTGGGCCGCTTCATGGCCGACGCGGAGAAGAACACCGAAGAGATGCTCGAACAAGCGCTCGGCGGGGCGGTCTTCTTTGACGAGATGCACAATCTGCATGAGGCGGGCTATTCCCAAGGCGACGCCTACGGTAACGCGATCATCAACACGCTGCTGCTCTACATGGAGAACCATCGCGACGAACTGGTGGTGTTCGGGGCAGGGTACGCCAAGGCGATGGAGCGCATGCTCGAGGTGAATCAGGGCCTGCGGCGGCGGTTTTCGACGGTGATCGAGTTTTACAGCTACACCCCGCCGGAGTTGGTCGCGCTGACCCAGCTGATGGGAACCGAGAACGAGGACCTGATCACCGACGAGGCGGTCGAGGTGCTGTTGCCCTCGTACACCAAGTTCTACAACGACGAGAACATCTCGGCCGAAGGGGACCTGATCCGGGGAATCGACACCCTGGGCAACGCCGGATTCGTCCGCAACGTGGTCGAGAAGGCCCGCGACCACCGTAGTTTCCGCCTGGACGACGAAGACCTGGACGCGGTACTGGCCGGTGATTTCGACGAATTCAGCGCGGACCAGCTGCGCCGCTTCAAGGAACTGACTCGCGCCGACCTCGCCGAAGGGCTCAGCGCGGCGGTGGCCGAGAAGAAAACCGACTGACGGATATGAAACGATCGATCCGGCAAGCAGATTCGACACCGGGTCGATGCCGTTCACAGTAAGTAGTTAGGTAACTCACACGTACCCTACAGTAGGTGCGTTCCGCGGGGTGTCATGGCGCTCCGGATGGTCGGCACCGGGCAAACCTCGCAGGTCAGGCTGAGGGCCATCGCCCCGTTGCGCCAACCGGCGGATACGGGCGGGTATCCGACCGTGCTCTACCTGGTATTCAGGGCGGAAAACTCGGGTTGACGAGCATCGATCGGGGTGCAAGCATGGCTGACTGCAAGCACCTCGCTAGGTGAGGCGTCTGTACGGATATAGGCCACTGACCTCGAACGTCGAAAGACGCCCAGGGTCAGGACAGCTCTTCCCGGCTTAAGGGTTGAGCCCAAGTGGCTTCCGGCTTCAGCCGGATACGCCCTGCAGTGCCAAAGCTCAGACGAGAGAGGTGGTGCGCCCGGCGGTCCGCCGGGTTGCCTCATCCCGTTGTGCACCGCGCTGGCACCCCCGTGTGCCCCGGCCGTGAGGAGGTGAGAGCGACTTGAGTCCTGGTGACTGTCCGTGTTACAGACCGCTGACCGTTTCGTTCGAATCCGGCCCCGGCGTCGCCGCCGTCTGATTCGGCCCGCACCAGAGATCTGACCAGCACTGATCTGCATCGTGGATCAGTGCGCGTATTCGCCGTGCCCGAAAACCCCCGCGGTAACGCGAATCCCGTCCTGCATATGAGGAGAGTTCCGATGAGTTTTGTGACGACCCAACCCGAGATGCTGTCGGAGGCAGCCGTCAACCTGGAGGGCATCGGTGCCGCGCTATCCGCTCGCAGCGCGGCCGCGGCCACTCCTACCACCGCACTGATTCCGGCTGCCGCCGACGAAGTCTCGGCGCTGACCGCAACACAGTTCGCCGCACACGCCCAGCTGTACCAGGTGGTCAGCGCGCAGGCCTCGGCGATTCACCAGATGTTCGTAGCCACCCTGGCGGCCAGCGCCAGCTCGTACGCGGCCACCGAAGCCGCCAACGCAGTGGCTGCAGGTTAAGGGAGGGGATTGCAATGGATTTCGGAGCACTGACACCAGAGATCAACTCGACGCGCATGTACGCGGGCCCCGGTTCGGCACCGCTGATGGCTGCCGCCTCGGCCTGGCGGAGCCTTGCCGCGGAGCTGAACTCGATGGCGACGTCGTACCAGTCCGTGATTTCGAGTCTGGTCAGCGAGGAATGGGTGGGCCCGGCCTCGACTTCGATGGCCGCAGCGGTAGCCCCCTACATGACGTGGATGGCCGCAACCGCTGCGCAGGCCGAGCAGACCGCCAGCCAGGCCAACGCGGCGGCCGCGGCCTACGATGCCGCGTTCGCGATGACGGTGCCGCCGGCGGTGGTCGCCGCCAACCGGACGCAGACGGCGGCGCTGGTCGCGACCAACGTAATCGGCCAGAACACCCCGGCGATCGCGCTCAACGAGGCCCTCTACGGCGAAATGTGGGCGCAGGACGCGGCGGCCATGTACGGCTACGCCGGCAACTCGGCTGCCGCGTCCCAGGTGTCGCCGTTCACGTCCCCGGCACCGACCACCAGCGCGACCGGTGCGGCGCAGCAGGCCGGTGCGGTGGCCCAGGCGACGGGGACCGCCGCGAGCTCGAACGTGCAATCGGCATTGTCGCAGTTCACCTCCGCTGTTCCGTCGACGCTGCAGAGCCTGGCGGCACCCGCGGCCGATACCGGTTTGGTCCCGGGTGATTTCACGAACGGAATCACCAACCTGATGAGCAGTTCGCTCAGCCCGATGGGCGTGGCCGGCATCACCCAGGTGGCGGCGGACCTGGCGGTCGTGCGCGGTGCCGCCATCAGCGCCGCCGACCCGCTGGGCCTGGGTGCCATCGACCTGCCCGGTATGGGGATGGGCGGCTTGGGCGCGATTCCCGGCATGGGAGTGAGCGCGGTGGCGCCGGCTCACCTGAGCGGGGCCGTCATGGCGGGTGTCGGCCAGGCCGCCCCCGTCGGTGGCCTGTCGGTGCCGCAGACCTGGGCCGCGGCTCTCCCGGCAGGCAACACCGCCTCGGGTTCCCTTCCCGGGGCGGGCTGGACCAATGCCGCACCGGCGGTGCAGGCCGGGGGAGCACCCGGTATGCCCGGGATGGGGATGACCGGTTCCAACAACCGCAGCTTCGGTATGGCTGTTCCCCGTTACGGTTTCAAGCCGACCGTGATGGCCCGGCCGGTTGTCGCCGGATAGCCGCCGGCGGGCGGGACCCCGGGCCGGGTGGGCCGGGGCCCCGCACGGTGGCGGCTCGTAGTGTGCAGCTGCCTCGCAGGCAACTCACAGTTGCGCAGCTGTGGCATTACGGTCCGGTTGCGTACCGTAT
Organism: Mycobacterium sp. NGS50; assembly: GCF_059812545.1. Lineage (NCBI taxonomy): Bacteria > Bacillati > Actinomycetota > Actinomycetes > Mycobacteriales > Mycobacteriaceae > Mycobacterium > Mycobacterium sp. NGS50. The sequence goes on along the minus strand of NZ_JCALCW010000013.1, from coordinate 25,710 downwards.
GGAGACGTTAGGAGTGCCATGACGACGACCTTCCGGTCTGGTGACCTGGACAGCGATGTCGCTGATCGGCCCTGACCCGCACCCGCAGACACCTCGCGGCACCGACGCGAGTGTGGTCGCGGTGGGCTGCGTGCAACGCCGCCGGCATCGGCAATGGCGTTGCCGCGGATCGTAGCGTTTGCGGCCGTCTGAGTCCTGGGTGGCGCTACGGTGATCACCAATTCTGCGTGTGATCGCCGGTAACGACCACCGATGGGGCGGGTGTCTATAGCGCGACAACTGGGCAGGTAGCCGGCCACCGTCGATGCCGAACGGAAAGCGGAACACATGGATTTTGGAGCATTGCCACCCGAAGTCAATTCCGGGCGGATGTACTCCGGCCCCGGGTCGGGGCCGATGCTGGCGGCAGCGGCGGCCTGGGACGCACTGGCGGCAGAGCTCAGCTCGACGGCATCGGCATATGACTCGGTGGTGTCCGGGCTGACCGGGGAGTGGACGGGCCCATCCTCGAACTCGATGGCCGCCGCGGCCGCCCCCTACGTCACGTGGATGTCGGGCACCGCCGTCCAGGCCGGGCAAGCCGCCGCGGGCGCCAGGGCCGCGGCCACCGCCTATGAGGCGGCGTTCACCGCGACGGTTCCCCCGCCGGTGATCGCGGCCAACCGCAGCCTGCTGGCGACCCTGGTCGCCAGCAACATTCTGGGGCAGAACACCGCGGCGATCGCGGCCACCGAAGCCCACTACGTCGAGATGTGGGCCCAGGACGCGGCGGCGATGTACAGCTACGCGGGGGCCGCGGCCGCCGCTGCGCAGGTGGCGCCCTTCAACGAGCCGCCGCAGACCACCAACCCGTCGGGCGCCGCCAATCAGGCAGCCTCCGTCGCCCAGGCCGCCGCAACCTCGGCCGCCTCTCCGACGCAGTCGTTGCCGCAGCTGCTGTCGGCGTTGCCGCAGTCGCTGCAGAGCCTGGCCGCACCGGTTTCGGCGGCCGCGTCGCCGGCAGCGGCGGGTGACCTGGCCGCCTTGTTCACCGCGTTCAACTCGTTCATCGCCGGCCCGCTGTCGCCGCTGTCGCTGTTCACCGTGGGTGGCGTCCCGTTCCTGTTGGGCATCCAGAGCTACCTGCTTCCCCAAGCCGCCGCCAACCTCACCAGCGCGGCAGCCAAGGTGTCGACGCTGCCGGCCGAGGCGGTCGGGGAACCGCTGGCCGGCATCCTCGGCATGACCCCGAGCGGAGCGGCCGCAACCGCCGCGAGCGAGGTTTCGGCGGGGATCGGCGGGGCCGGCCGGATCGCGGGAATGTCGGTGCCGCAAGGCTGGGCCGCGGCTGCCCCGGCAATCAAGACGGCCGCCGCGATGCTGCCCGAAAGCAATTTCAGCGCGGCGCCGATGGCTTTCGCGGCGGACAGCGAGTCCGGCCTGTTGAACAACATGGCCGTGTCCAGCCTCGCGGGACGCGGCATGGTCGGGACCGGCGGCACCGCTGCGCGGTCGGTGACCGCCGCGAGCCCGCCCGGCAGCAAGGAGTTCGCCAGCACCGCGAACATCTTCGTGATTCACGAGGCCGACTGATGGCGTTGCGCGGCGATCGAGGAGCCTAGCCATGGATTTCGCAACACTGCCTCCGGAGATCAACTCCGCCCGGATGTATGCCGGGCCGGGGCCGACATCACTGCAGGCCGCCGCGGCGGCCTGGGACGGGCTGGCGGCTGATCTGCGCAGCGCCGCGGACGCCTACTCCTCGGTCATCTCGGGGCTGACCACTACCTGGACCGGTCCGTCGTCGGCGAGCATGGCGGCCGCCGTCGCCCCGTTTGTGACCTGGCTGGCCGGCACCGCGGCGCAAGCCGAGCAGACCGCCGGCCAGGCCCGAGCGGCGATGGCCGCCTACGAAACCGCGTTCGCCGCCATGGTCCCGCCACCGGTCATCGCAGCGAATCGCGCGGCGCTGGCCTCCCTGACCGCCACCAATCTGTTCGGTCAGAACACCGTTGCGATCGCGGCCAACGAAGCCCAGTACGCGAGCATGTGGGCCCAGGATGCCGCGGCGATGTACGGCTACGCCGGTCAGTCCGCGGCCGCTGCCGCGGTGACACCGTTTGCCGCGCCGGCGCAGAACACCAATCCGGCCGGTGGCGCCAATCAGGCCGCCGCGGTGGCGACCACGGTGGGGAACTCCGCGGCATCCAACACCGCCTCAGTGCTGTCGCAGCTGACGTCGGCGACGCCGACCGCGTTGCAGAACCTGGCGTCACCGCTGGCCGCCACCGACCCGATCACCTGGCTGACCGATTTGTTGAACGCGATCAATTCCTCTCCGCTGGCGCCGCTGGCCGCCGACCTGGAACTGCTGCCGAAGCTGGTTCTGCCGGCCAACGACGTCCTGATCAGCATCATCATGGGGATCGTGATCGGTGGGCGGGCACTCTCGGATGTCGCCGTCGCCGCCGGCGGAGCCGCAGCCGGCTCGGCGGCCGGCCCGCCGATCGGGGCGGTGCCCGCGGCCGCGGTGTCGGCCGGCGTGGGCCAGGCCGGCATGGTCGGTGCGCTGGCGACACCTCCGAGCTGGGCCGCGGCCACTCCCGCGATCCGGACGGTCGCCGCCGTGCTGTCCTCGGCAGGCAATGCGGTTCCCGCCGTCGCGGTCAGCGAGGGCGGCCTCTTCAGTGGAATGGCACTGGCCGGTATGGCCGCCGGCGCGGCCGGCACCGCGGCGACGCGCACCCTGACGGGTGGTGCCGTCAAGGGCCGCACGGTGGCCGGCAAGGATCTGAAGGCGGTCAAAGACCTCCAAGACCGGGAGTCCTCGCCGACCCTGCAACGCATCGTGGCCGAGATGGCGGAGAAGCCGGACAGCGTGCAGCATTGGCACACCGACTCCGAGCACCTCGACGCGCTGCTGGCCGAACTGCAGCAGAAGCCGGGCATCCACGCGGTGCACGTGGCCAAGGGCGACAAGCCCCGGATGACGCCGCCGGGCCCGCAACCGCTGTAGCGGATTTTCCCATCCGGTTCGTGCCCGGCGCGACAGCGGCCGCGTCGTCGTCCAGACTGGGACAGGTTCTGATTCAGCGACGAGAGGGTTGTCGGATGCAAGCCTTGAGCCTCGTGGATTTCACGATGCGCCTGGCCGTCGGATTGGGCTGCGGTGCCCTGATCGGGCTGGAACGGCAATGGCGGGCGCGGATGGCCGGGCTGCGCACCAACGCCCTGGTCGCTGCCGGCGCCACCTTGTTCGTGCTGTACGCGGTGACCGCCAACGACGTGGGCAGCCCCACCCGGGTGGCGTCCTATGTGGTGTCGGGCGTCGGGTTTCTCGGCGGTGGCGTCATCCTGCGGGAAGGGTTCAACGTGCGCGGCCTCAACACCGCGGCCACGCTGTGGTGCTCGGCGGCCGTCGGCGTCCTGGCCGGCGGCGGCCAGCTGCTGTTCGCCCTCATCGGCACCGTCACCATCGTCGGCACCCACCTGCTGGGTCGGCCACTGGGCCGGCTCATCGACCGCGACCACCACGTCGAAGAGGACGAGCCGCAGCAGCCCTATCACCTGCAGGTGATCTGCCGCCCCAAGTCCGAGAAGTACGCGCGGGCCCAGATCGTGCAGAACGCCAGCACGAACGACATCACCCTGCGGGGCTTTCACACCGGGCGTGCCGACAACGACAGCATCGCCCTGACCGCGTATCTGCTGATGGACGGCCGGGCCGCCGAGCGGCTGGAACGCCTGGTGGCCGAACTGTCGCTGCAGCCCGGGGTGTATGCGGTGCACTGGTATTCCGATGACCAGCCCAGCCCCATCCCAATGCCGCCGCGGTCACTGACCGAGGGCGGGCCGGAGCTGTAGCTGCGCGGCGGCGGCAGCCAGCAACTCGGAGCGGTCGCGGCTCAGCGGCGGATAGATGCGCTCGGTGTTGATGACGCGTTTGGTGTCCTTGGCGGCGGCGCCGTCGGCCAGCACCCGGCGATCCCAGCCTTCGGTGTACACCGCGCCGGCCGGGCCCAGATCGAGAACCGTTACGTACCAGGGAATCCGAAGCGCCAGCATCGGCTCACCCAACAGATCGCTGATCACGTTGTACCCGGCGTAGCGTCCCATCGGTCGAGCGTGCTGGCACGACATCACCGACAGGTGCGGTCCGTCGAGTGCTGCCGCGGCAACGTCACCGGCCGCGAACAGCGCCGGTACCCCACGCACCCGCAGGTAGTCGTCAACCGGGACGCGGCCGAGCCGATCCGGCGTCACCGGCAGCTGGCCGGTCAACGGGCTGGCGCGCATCCCCGCGCACCAGATCACCGTGGCCGCGGGCAGCACCTCGCCTGTCGACAGCGTCACGGCGTGGCCGGTGATCGACTCGACGCCGATTCCGGTGCGGGTCGCAACACCGTTGTCCGCCAACGCCGCTTCGATCACCGGTCGGGCCTCGACGCCCATATCGGACCCGACAAAGTTGTGGTCGATGAGCACCACCCGACAACCGGGCATCCTGCTCGGCAGCTCACACGCGACCTCGATTCCGGTCAGCCCGGCCCCCACCACCACGGCCGTCGTCGCACCCGGGGATGACGAGGTGGCGGCCAGGGCACGCAGGTGGCGGTCCAGCGCCACGGCGCCGTCATAGCTGTCGACGTCGAAGCCGAATTCCTGCAGGCCCGGAATGTCGGGTTTGACCACCTGGCTGCCCGCGGCCAGCACCAGCCGGTCATAACCGTGCACGACGCCGCCGGCGGTGGTGACGGTGCGGGCGTCGGTGTCGATGCCGCATACCGGGTCGGCGATGTGGCCGACGCCGGCCGGTTCGAGCAGGTCGGCCAGCGGGATACGGCAGGCACGCAGATCCGCCTCGTAGTTGCGTACGCGAATGTCATGAAATGGCGCGCGGCTCAACATGGTCAGCCGCACGGAGCCCGGCCGGACCCCGAGTTCGTCGAGCCGGCGGGCGGCCCCGAGCGCGGCCCACAGCCCGGCAAAACCGGAGCCGATCACGAGGACGTGCTGGCGGGACACGGTGAACCGTAGCCCACGACGCCCCGATGCCACCAGCGATTAGGCTGCCCGGTATGGATGCCACCACGGATTTTCTGTCCGTGCTGCCCGAGCAGATGCGGGATCCGGTGCTGTTCGCGATCCCGTTCTTCCTGTTGCTGCTGACCCTGGAGTGGATGGCGGCCCGCAAACTCGAACGCCTCGAGCGGGCCGGTGGCGCGAACCGGCCCGCGGTGGGCGCCTACTTCGGCCCCGATGCGCGCACCAGCATCTCGATGGGGCTCGTCTCGGTAGCCACCACCGCAGGCTGGAAGTTCGTCGCGCTGCTCGGCTATTCCGCGATCTACACCTATCTGGCGCCCTGGCAGCTGCCGGCGACGCGGTGGTACACGTGGGTGATCGCGCTGCTCGGGGTGGACCTGCTGTACTACCTCTATCACCGCACCGGGCACCGGGTGCGGCTGATCTGGGCCACGCATCAGGCGCACCACTCCAGCCAGTACTTCAACTTGTCCACCGCACTGCGCCAGAAGTGGAACAACAGCGGGGAGATACTTGCCTGGATTCCACTGCCGCTATTGGGTATTCCGCCATGGATGGTGTTCGCCAGCTTCTCGGTGAATCTGATTTACCAGTTCTGGGTGCACACCGAGCGCATCGACAAGTTGCCCCGGCCGCTGGAGTTCATTCTCAATACGCCATCACACCACCGGGTGCATCACGGTATGGACCGCGAATACCTGGACAAGAACTACGGCGGGATCCTGATCATCTGGGACCGGATGTTCGGGACGTTTGAGCCCGAGTCGTTCCGCCCGCACTACGGGCTCACCACCCAGGTCGACACGTTCAACATCTGGACGCTGCAGGTGCACGAATACCGTGCAATCGCACGCGATGTGCGGTCGGCGACCGGGCTTCGGGAGAGGCTCGGGTTCATCTTCGGGCCGCCGGGCTGGCAGCCCCGTGCCTTAGCCAAGGATTAGCCGTGAGTTTGAATTCCGGCTGCGGCTAACCCTGCATGCCGCTGACCGGTCTGGGTAAGCTCGCCGTCGTTGGATCTGCGCCCGGCTGGAACTCGCCAGCCGGACTGACCGGAAGGGTTATGACGTGGGAGACACGCTCACCGAAGGCAAGAAGCTCATCAAGGGTGAATCCTTGACCTCGAACAACGGGGCCTACACGCTGACGCTGCAGGACGACGGCAACCTGGTGTTGGCGGTGCGGGGCAAGGCCATCTGGGCGACCGGGACCAACGGACACAACGTGGTGCGGGCCGAGGTGCAGCAGGACGGGAACTTCGTGCTGTACACGTCGGACAAGCCGGTGTGGCACACCGACACCCAGGGCAAGAAGAACGTCAAGCTGGTCCTGCAGGACGACCGCAACCTGGTGCTGTACTCCGGTGACAATGCGGCGTGGTCGACCAAGACCGAGACCGACGCCCCGCCGCCGCCGGAGCCCGTTGCCGAGCAAGCCGAGGAAGCAGCTGCGCCCGAACCCGAGCCCGAGCCCGCGCCGGCCGAACCCGAGGTCCGCACCTACACCGTCGTCTCCGGGGATACGCTGTGGGCCATCGCCGAGCGGTTCTACGGCGACGGCAGCAAATACCAGCAGATCGCTGACGCCAGCGGCATCCCGAACCCTGACCTGATCCAACCCGGCCAGGTGCTGACGATTCCCTGATCAGATCGACAGATTCCGCGGCGGCCCAGCTAATAATCTGGGTCGCCGCGGCATTTTTTGCTCGATCGCCACCACGAGCCGGCGATGTGCCGGTAGCCTGGGCAGCCACTGACGGATCGGGGGCGGCGGTGCACAGGTTGGTTAGGCAAGTGCTGGCGGCGGTGGTGGCCGCTGCCGTCCCGGCGGTCGTGCTGCCGGCGCCGCGGGTGCACGCCGACCCGGTGTTGGTGTTTCCGGGCATGCAGATCGACCAGGACAACCATCTGTGCACGCTGGGCTACGTCGACCCCATGTTGCGGGTGGCCTTCACCGCCGGCCACTGCCGTGGGGGCGGAGCCGTCACCGACAAAGACCGCCGCGTGATCGGCAAACTGGCCACGTTTCGGGACAACACCCCCAACGGGGCCACCGTCAACACCGACCAGCAGATCGCCGACTACGAGGCGATCGTGTTGGACGATGATGTGGCGCTCAACAACATCCTGCCCAGTGGCCGGCCGCTGGAATCCGAACCCGGGCTGGCGGTGCACCCCGGCGATGCGGTCTGCCATTTCGGGGTCGTCACCGGGGAGAGCTGCGGGACCGTCGAGAGCGTCAACAACGGGTGGTTCACCATGAGCCACGGTGTCACCAGCCAGAAGGGCGACTCGGGCGGGCCGGTCTATGTGGTCGGCGCCGGCGGGCCGGCCCGGATCGTCGGCCTGTTCAACAGCACCTGGGGGGCGTACCCGGCCGCGGTGTCCTGGCAGGCCATCACCCAGCAGGTGCGCGAAGACGTCAGCAATCCCGCGCCGGTGGCCTGAGCTCGGGCACTGAAAGTAGAACGTGTTCATCTGCTACTGAACTGCGATTGTCCCATCAGTCGGGCAACCATCTTCTGCCCGAGCGCGGGCTGCGCTATCCTGCCAGGCAATGAGTTCTTCTGCCCGGACACCTGTCCAGATCGCGTGGGTCACGCCTGACCTGGACGCCACTGAAAACGCTCTCACCGGTCTGTTCGGCATCAAAAAGTGGGTGCGCATGCCGGAGGTCCATTTCGACCCGGACAGCTGCACCTACCGTGGCGCGCCCGCCGACTTCGTGGCCAGCATCTCCTTGAGCTACCTCGGCGACATGCAGTTGGAGCTGATCCAGCCGGTCCGCGGCGAGAATATCTATAGTGACTTTCTTCGCGACGGCAGCTCGGGGCTGCACCACATCTGCATCGAGGTCGACGATGTCGGCGCCGCGGTCGACGCGGCGGCCGCGCAGGGCGCCGTGGAGGTCCAGCGCGGTGTGATGACCGGCGGCATGGAGTTCGCCTACGTCTCCGCCGCCGACGCCGCGGTGCCGTTCGTGGAGTTCGCCCGCATCGGCCCGGAAATCCGGGCCTTCTTCGAATACATCAAACAGCAGCAGCAATAGCCGATGCGGCACCGATGAGCCGTGCCGGCGACGATGCAGAGCGCAGCGATGAGGAGGAGTGGCACCGATGAGCCGTGCCGGCGACGATGCAGAGCGCAGCGATGAGGAGGAGTGGCACCGATGAGTACCGAGATCCCAGCAACAGTCGCGGCTGACGACGTGTCCGAGTGGTCGGACGACGTCGACGTGGTGGTGGTCGGTTTCGGCATCGCCGGCGGCTGCGCGGCAGTCAGCGCGGCGGCCGCCGGTGCCCGGGTACTGGTGCTCGAACGCGCTGCCGCGGCCGGCGGCACCACCGCCATGGCCGGCGGGCACTTCTACCTCGGCGGCGGAACCGCCGTCCAGCAGGCCACCGGCCACGACGACTCTGCCGACGAGATGTACAAGTACCTGGTGGCGGTGTCGCGCGAACCCGAACATGACAAGATCCGGGCCTACTGCGACGGCAGCGTCGAGCACTTCAATTGGTTGGAGGACTTGGGTTTCCAGTTCGAACGCAGCTATTACCCGGAGAAGGCGGTGATCCAGCCCAACACCGAGGGGCTGATGTACACCGGCAACGAGAAGGTCTGGCCGTTCAAGGAACAGGCGATTCCGGCGCCGCGCGGACACAAGGTTCCGGTGCCCGGCGACACCGAGGGTGCCAAGCTGGTGATCGACCTGCTGCTCAAGCGCGCCGAACAACTCGGCGTGCAAATCCGTTACGAAACCGGGGCGAGCGCCCTGGCGCTCGACGCCGGCGGCGCGGTGAGCGGCGTGGTGTGGAAGCGGTTCACCGAAGCCGGCGCGATCCGGGCCAAGGCGGTGATCGTCGCCGCCGGCGGGTTCGTGATGAACCCGGAGATGGTCGCCGAGCACACCCCGAAGCTGGCCGAAAAGCCGTTCGTGCTGGGCAACACCTACGACGACGGCCTCGGGATCCGGCTGGGTATCTCCGCCGGCGGGGCGACCAAACACATGGACCAGGTGTTCATCACCGCGCCGGTGTACCCACCGTCGATTCTGCTGACCGGCATCATCGTCAACAAGGACGGGCAGCGGTTCGTCACCGAGGACTCCTATCACTCCCGGACTTCGGGTTTCGTGATGGATCAGGCGGACAGCGCGGCCTTCCTGATCGTCGACGAGAAGCACCTCAAGCACCCACAGGTGCCGCTGGTGCCGTTGATCGACGGCTGGGAGACAGTCGCCGAAATGGAAGCCGCGCTGGGGATTCCGGCCGGCAACCTGGTAGCCACTTTGGATCGCTACAACGAGAACGCCGCTCGCGGTGAGGACCCCGACTTCCACAAGCAACCGGAATTCCTCGCACCGCAGGACACCGGGCCGTGGGGTGCCTTCGACCTGTCGCTGGGCAAGGCGATGTACGCCGGGTTCACCATCGGCGGCCTGCGGACCTCGGTCGACGGTGAAGTCATGCGCGGCGACGGCAGCGTCGTCGCGGGGCTGTACGCCGCCGGTGCCTGCGCGGCCAATATCGCCCAGGACGGTAAGGGCTACGCCAGCGGCACCCAGCTGGGGGAGGGCTCGTTCTTCGGCCGCCGCGCCGGCGCCCACGCGGCTGCGCGGGCCGGATAGCCAACGGCGCGAGCGTGCGCAAATGTACGTCAAAACGGCTCAAAACCTGGCATTGTGTGCACGCTCGTGGTCGAGGCGGCTACACGGATGCTGACTCCACCGGCCCGAGCCGCCACCGTCCGGCGCCCAGCAGCTCCAGGCGCTGATCGTGGTGGGGCTCCACGGTCGGACGGTGGCTGACGCTGACGACGATGGTGTCGGGTAACTCGCTGCGCAGCAAGCTATACAGCGTCAGCTCCAGCCCCTCGTCCAGAGCCGAGCTGGCCTCATCGAGGAACACCGCCTTCGGCCCGGTCAACAGCACCCGGGCGAACGCCACCCGTTGTTGTTCGCCCGGGGAGAGCACCTTGGCCCAGTCCTGCTGCTCATCGAGCCGGTCAACCAGATGCGGCAACATGACCTTGACCAACACGTCGCGCAGCGCCTGATCCGAAATGTCTTCGGCGGAAGCGGGATAGCACACCACCGCCCGCAGGTCGCCCAGCGGCACGTAGGGCAGCTGGGACAAGAACATGGTCTCGTGGTCGGCGTCCGGGCGGCGAAATGTGCCCGACGCGTAGGGCCACAGCTGGGCCAGGCTGCGCAGCAGCGTCGTCTTTCCGCTGCCCGACGCGCCGGTGATCACCACGGCGTCGCCGCGCACCAGCTGAAGGTCCAGGGCGTCGATGAGCTGCTCGCCGGCCGGGCTACGCACCTCGACGCCCTCGATGACGACCGTGCCGTCCTCGCTGGGGACCGCCAATAGCTCTGGCAATCGCCGGCTTTCGTCGTCCGCCGTGACCAGGCCGTACAGGCGGATGATCGCGGCCCGGTAGCTGGTGAAATTGGCGTAGTGGTTGCGGAAGAAGGACAGCGAATCGTGGATGCTGCCGAACGCGCTCGCCGTCTGCCCGACGTCGCCGAGCTCGATCTGCCCGGCGAACAGTCGCGGCGCCTGAACCACCCAGGGCAACGGCACGATGACCTGATTCATCGACACATTCCAGCCCATGAACACGACGGTGCGGTTCACGAACCGTAGGTAGTTGTCGATGACCGCCCGGAACCGCTGGCGCAACTGGCGGCGTTCGGCCCGTTCGCCGCGGTAGAAGCCGACCGCTTCGGCGGCGTCGCGCAATCGGACCAGCGCGTAACGGAAGGCCGCGTTGGTGAGCTCGTTGCGGAAGCTGAGCCGGATCAGTGGCCGTCCCAGCCAGAACGCGATCAACGTGGTGGCCAGCACGTAGACGATGACGATCCAGAACATCGCGCGGGGCAGGGTCAGGCCGGCCAGGGTCAGCGGACCCGACAGATTCCACAGGATCGCCGCGAACGACACCACCGACAACACCGCTTGCACCGCGCCGAGCAGCAGGATGTCGACGGTGCCGTTGGACGGGACGTTGGGTGTCGCCCCGGCCCCGGTGGTGAAGACGTCGATGTCCTGCTGGATGCGCTGATCCGGGTTGTCGATGGTGGCGTCGATGAACCGCCCCCGGTAGTAGGCCCGACCGTCCAGCCAGTCGCCGGTGAGGCGGTCGGTGAGCCATACCCGCCAGCCGATGATGAAGTGCTGCGTCAGATAGATGTCGAGCATGGTGCGCACCACGTGCAGCACCGCCATCAGGCTGAAGATGGCGAGCGAGAGCCAAAACCCGTGCTTGCCGGACTGCGCGATCGCGTCATTGTGGGCGCCCAGACCTTCCAGCGCCTTCTGCAGACCGTTGTACAGGTCTTTGCCCTGGTAGCTGAACAGCACGTTCAGCCGCACCGCGGTCACCACCGACAACAGCAGCACACCCGACATCAGCCACGCCCGGATACCGTGGCGGCCGGTGAAGTAGTCGCCGGTGATCCGCCAGTACTGGCGGCCCCACCGGGTGGTGTAGCGCAGCACGACCAGCACCAGCAATAGGCACACTGCGCTGATCGACCAGGCCTGCCCGATCCACACCAGCGACGCGGGCAGCTCATGCGCCCAGTCCCTGGACGGCTGGAAGGGTTTCACCGGTGACTCCTCCTCGCTGCCGCGGCCTCGGCGCTGTCTGCGGCGAAGCTACCGCACCGCGCGCCACCGGCGAATGGGCACAGATCCGGGATGTGCCTCGGCGCGTCGGCCGGAGACACGCACGCTCGCCAGAGGCGTGGCCGGGGTCGCGTACCGTAAGCGTGTGGCCAAATCGACCAGCACCAAGCCGGGCCGGCTCAGCGGCAAGTTCTGGAAGCTGCTCGGCGCCAGCGCCGAGAAGAACCAGAGTCGTTCCCTGGCCGAGGTGAGCACATCGGCGGAATACGCCGACAAGGCGTCCGGTCTCAGCGACGAGAAACTCAGCCAGGCCGCCAAACTGCTCAACCTCGAGGATCTGGCCAATTCGGCCGACATCCCCCAGTTTCTCGCCATCGCCCGCGAAGCCGCCGAGCGCTCCACCGGGCTGCGCCCGTTCGACGTACAGCTACTCGGGGCGTTGCGGATGCTGGCCGGCGATGTGGTCGAGATGGCCACCGGCGAAGGTAAAACCCTGTCCGGTGCCATCGCGGCGGCCGGCTATGCACTGGCCGGCCGGCACGTGCACGTGATCACCATCAACGACTATCTGGCCCGCCGCGACGCGGAGTGGATGGGTCCGCTGTTGGAGGCGCTAGGCCTGACAGTCGGCTGGGTCTCGGCCGACGCCAGCGCCGAGGAGCGGCGGGCAGCCTACAAATGCGACGTCACCTACGCGTCGGTCAACGAGATCGGCTTCGACGTGCTGCGCGACCAATTGGTCACCGACGTCGACGATCTGGTGTCGCCGAATCCCGACGTAGCCCTCATCGATGAGGCGGACTCCGTGCTGGTCGACGAGGCCCTGGTGCCGCTGGTGCTGGCCGGTACCACCCACCGCGAGCAGCCCCGAGTGGAGATCATCCGGCTGGTCGGTGAACTGCGGGCCGGCACCGATTTCGACACCGACAGCGACAGCCGCAACGTGCATTTGACCGAGGCCGGCGCCAAGAAGCTGGAGGCAAAACTCGGCGGCATCGACCTGTACTCCGAAGAGCACGTCGGCACCACCCTCACCGAGGTCAACGTCGCCCTGCACGCGCATGTGCTGCTGCAGCGCGACGTGCACTACATCGTCCGCGACAACGCGGTGCACCTGATCAACTCCTCGCGCGGCCGGATCGCCCAGCTGCAGCGCTGGCCGGACGGTCTGCAGGCCGCCGTCGAAGCCAAGGAGGGTATCGAGACCACCGAGACCGGGGAGGTGCTGGACACCATCACGGTGCAGGCACTGGTGAACCGGTATCCGACGGTGTGCGGCATGACCGGCACCGCGCTGGCCGCCGGCGAGCAGCTGCGGCAGTTCTATCAGCTGGGCGTGTCGCAGATCCCGCCGAACACCCCGAACATCCGCGAGGACGAGGCCGACCGGGTGTACATCACCGCAGCCGCCAAGGCCGACGCGATCGTCGAGCACATCGCCGAGGTGCACCGCAGCGGCCAGCCGGTCCTGGTCGGCACCCGCGACGTCGCCGAATCCGAGGAACTGCACGAGCGGCTGGTCAAGGCCGGTGTGCCGGCGGTGGTGCTCAACGCCAAGAACGACGCCGAAGAGGCATCGATCATCGCCGAGGCCGGCAAGCTGGGCGCGGTGACCGTGTCCACCCAGATGGCCGGCCGCGGCACCGACATCCGGCTGGGCGGCTCCGACATCGGGGATGCGGCGCCGGAGAAGCAGGCGGTCGCCGACCTCGGCGGGCTGCACGTGGTCGGCACCGGTCGACACCGCACCGAGCGGCTGGACAACCAGCTGCGCGGCCGCGCCGGCCGCCAGGGCGACCCGGGATCGACGGTGTTCTTCTCCAGCTGGGAAGACGACGTGATCAGCGAGCACCTGGATTCCGACAAGCTGCCCGAGGCCTGCGACGAAGACGGCAAGATCCTCAGCGCCAAAGCCGGGCCGCTGCTCAACCACGCGCAGCGGGTCGCCGAGGGCCGGCTGCTCGACGTCCACGCCAATACCTGGCGCTACAACGAATTGACCGCCCAGCAGCGGGCGATCATCGTCGAGCGCCGCAACACCTTGCTGTCCACGTCCGCCGCCCGCCAGGAACTGGCCGAGCTCGCCCCGAAGCGCTATCAGGAGTACTCCGAGAAACTCTCCGAGGACCAGCTGGAGAAGATCTGCCGGCTGATCATGCTGTACCACCTCGACCGCGGATGGGCCGATCACCTGGCCTACCTGGCCGACGTCCGGGAAAGCATCCACCTGCGGGCCCTGGGCCGGCAGAACCCGCTCGACGAATTCCACCGGATGGCGATCGACGCGTTCGCGTCGCTGGCCGCCGACGCCATCGAGGCCGCCCAGCAGACGTTCGAAACCTCGGCCGCCATCGAGGAGGAACCCGGCATCGACCTGTCCAAACTGGCCCGGCCGACATCGACGTGGACCTACATGGTGCACGACAACCCGCTCGCCGACGACACCATTGCCGCGCTGAGCCTGCCCGGCGTCTTCCGTTAGCCCTCCCATGAAGCCCGGGGACACCACCGACCGGGTGCTGACCGTGCCCAACGTGTTGAGCCTGGTCCGCCTGGTCCTCATCGGGGTGTTCCTCTATGTGCTGCTGGTCGCCCACCAGAACGGCTGGGCGGTGGCGATTCTGATGTTCAGCGGTGCCTCCGACTGGGCGGACGGCAAGATCGCCCGGTTGATGAACCAGTCGTCGCGGCTGGGCATGCTGCTCGACCCGGCCGTGGACCGGCTCTACATGCTGGTGGTCCCGATCTCCTTCGGACTGGCCGGCATCGTGGCGTGGTGGGTGATCGCCGTACTGCTGGCGCGCGACGTGCTGCTGGCGGCGACGTTGCCGGTGCTGCGCAGCCGCGGGCTGTCGGCGCTGCCGGTCACCTATCTGGGCAAGGCGGCGACGTTCGCGCTGATGTCGGCGTTCCCGCTGATCCTGCTCGGCCAGTGGGACGCGCTGTGGAGCCGGGTGGTGCTGGCGGTGGGCTGGGCGTTCCTGATCTGGGGCATGGCCATGTATCTGTGGTCGTTCGTGGTGTACCTGGTGCAGGTGGTGCTGGTGGTCCAGCAGTTGCCCAAGGCTGCGCATGGCTGAACGGGAGCCGGTGCTGCCCGGCTATGCGTTGGGCGGCTACGAGCCGGGCGCCGGGCGCCCGGCGCACGCGGCCGGACAGCCGGAGCTGATCCCGGTGCCCTCGCTGCTGCGCTCGCTGCTCTCCGATCACCTGGACCCCGGCTACGCCGCGGCGGCGCAACGCGACCGCCGGTCCCGGCCGTCCCGCTGGGGTTGGCAGGCGGCTGCGGCCCTGCTGGTGGCGACCGTGTTCGCCGCGGCGGTGGCGCAGGCGCGTTCGCTGGAGCCCGGTGTGCACGCCGCGCAACAGGTATTGGCCAGCAGTGTGCGCTCGGCCAAGGCCTCCACCGACGACCTGGCCGCACGCCGCGACACGCTCAGCCGGAACGTCGACGAGCTGCAGCGGCGCCAGCTCAACCACGACGTCCAGGGCCGCAAGCTGCTGGCCGGCCTCGACCAGCTCAGTCTGGCCGCCGCCAACACCCAGGTGATCGGGCCCGGGCTGACGGTGACGATCACCGACCCCGGCGTCAGCCGGAACCTGTCCGATGTCTCCAAACAGCGGGTGGCCGGCAGCCAGCAGATCATTCTGGACCGTGACCTGCAGCTGGTCGTCAACTCGCTGTGGTCCAGCGACGCCGAAGCGATCGCGGTCGGCGGGGTGCGCATCGGTCCGAACGTCACCATCCGCCAAGCCGGTGGGGCGATCCTGGTCGACAACAATCCGATCAGCAGCCCCTACAACATCGTCGCGATCGGCGTCCCGCACGACATGCGCGACGCCTTCGAGCGCAGCGCCGGCCTGTACCGGCTGCGGCTGCTCGAGGTGTCCTACGGTGTGGGCGTGGCGGTCAGCTCCGGAGACGGTCTGGTGTTGCCGGCAGGCGCGGTCCGGGACGTCAAATTCGCCAAACAGAGGGCCTAGCCGAATGGGGAGCAGACACCGATGATCGGTATTGCGGCGCTTGTCGTCGGCATCGTGTTGGGGCTGGTGCTGCATCCCAGCGTGCCGGAGGTGGTGCAACCGTATCTGCCCATCGCGGTGGTCGCCGCGCTCGACGCCGTATTCGGCGGGCTGCGGGCCTACCTGGAGAAGATCTTCGACCCGAAGGTGTTCGTGGTGTCGTTCGTGTTCAACGTTCTGGTCGCGGCGCTCATCGTCTACGTCGGTGACCAGCTCGGGGTGGGGACGCAGCTGTCCACCGCGATCATCGTGGTGCTCGGTATCCGCATCTTCGGCAATGCCGCCGCGCTGCGCCGCCGATTGTTCGGGGCGTGAGGTGACCGAGAAGCCAGAGCCCGCGCACGGCCGCCACGAGGGACCGCGCCAGCGTCGGACCCGGTCGCGCCCGGCGTTCGCGGTGCTGGCGATCCTGCTGTGTCTGGTGCTCGGGGTGGCCATCGTGACCCAGGTGCGCCAGAACGATTCCGGGGACTCCCTGGAGTCGGCCCGGCCCGCGGACCTGCTGGTGCTGCTGGACTCGCTGCGCCAGCGCGAGGCCGCGCTGAACACCGAGGTGAGCGATCTGCAACAGACCCTGGCCACGCTGCAGCAATCCGGCAGCAACGACCAGGCCGCGATCGAGAACGCGCAGGCGCGGCTGGCCGCACTGGCCATTCTCAGCGGCACCGTGGCGGCCAGCGGGCCCGGTGTCCGCATCAGCATCGAGGATCCGCGGGGCGGGGTGGCACCCGAGACCATGCTGGATGTGATCAACGAGCTGCGGGCAGCGGGCGCCGAGGCGATGGAGATCGGCGACGGACACCACACGATGCGTGTCGGGGTCAGCACCTGGGTGGTCGGGGCTCCCGGCGCGCTGGAGATCGATGCGGTCGCCTTCAGCCCACCGTATTCGGTTTTGGCCATTGGTGATTCACCGACACTCGCCGCCGCGATGAACATCCCCGGCGGCGCGGTCGACAGCGTCAAGCGGGTCGGCGGGAGCATGTCGGTCCAGCAGGACGACCACGTTGAGGTGACCGCCTTGCGGCAACCGAAATCCCGGCAATACGCTCAGCCCGTCAAATGAACACCCGAGAGAACAAGGAACCGTGAGCCCCGTGAGTGATGTACCAGCCGACCTGCATTACACCGCCGATCATGAATGGGTTCGCCGAACCGGCGAGAACACGGTGCGGGTGGGCATCACCGACTTCGCCCAGTCGGCGCTGGGCGACGTGGTGTTCGTGCAGTTGCCCGATGCCGGCGCCGCCGTCACGGCGGGGGAGTCCTTCGGCGAGGTGGAGTCGACCAAGTCGGTGTCGGACCTGTTCGCCCCGGTGAGCGCGAAAGTAGTTGCCGTCAACCAGGATCTGGCGACCAACCCGGAATTGGTCAACTCCGACCCCTACGGCGCGGGATGGTTGCTGGACTTGCAGGTCGAGGAAGCCGACGCCGCCGGGTTGCAGACGGCGATCGCGACGCTGCTGGATGCCGATGCCTACCGCGGAACGCTCAGCGAGTGAGAGTTGTTAAGGTTCCTGCCAACGCGCGGCGGCCCATCGGGTTCACGATCATCCGGTCGTGGGCACATTGTGGACCGTTGCGCGGTACGGTCAATACGGCAGCAGCATCGTCGGCGGGACGGCCCGAACGGGCCTGATCAGAGAACGCCACAGCGGCCAGTGAGGAGCAGCGGGTGACGGAGAAGGACAACGACCAAACCACTGACGACGTCAGTGTGGAGACGACATCGGTCTTTCGTGCGGAATTCCTCAACGAACTGGACGCGCCGGCCCAGGTGGGCGGCGAGAGCACGGTGTCCGGGGTCGAGGGGCTGCCGGCCGGTTCGGCGTTGCTGGTCGTCAAGCGGGGGCCGAACGCCGGATCCCGCTTCCTGCTGGACCAGCCCACCACCTCGGCCGGACGGCACCCCGACAGCGACATTTTCCTCGACGATGTCACCGTCAGCCGTCGCCACGCAGAGTTCCGGCTGGAGGGCAGCGAGTTCCAGGTCGTCGACGTGGGCAGCCTCAACGGCACCTACGTCAACCGGGAGCCGGTCGATTCCGCGGTGCTGGCCAACGGTGACGAAGTCCAGATCGGCAAGTTCCGCCTGGTTTTCCTGACCGGCCCCAAGGGCGGCGACGCTGAGGGCGGGCCGGGCAGCTAGTGACTGCGCCCGACACGCCCGCGCTGGCCGGGATGTCGATCGGGGCGGTGCTGGATCTGCTCCGAGGGGATTTTCCCGACGTCACGATCTCCAAGATTCGATTCCTGGAGGCCGAAGGACTGGTCACGCCGCAGCGCGCTGCCTCGGGGTACCGCAGATTCACCGCGTACGACTGTGCACGATTGCGTTTCATCCTCACCGCGCAGCGGGACCAGTACCTGCCGCTGAAGGTGATCAAGGCGCAGCTGGACGCCCAACCCGACGGGGAGCTGCCGCTGACCGGATCGCCGTACGGTGTGCCCCGGCTGGTGGCCGACGCCGGCGCCGGATCCGACACCGCGGCGGCGGTGGCGCCCACCCGGGTCCGGCTGTCCCGTGAGGACCTGCTGGACCGCTCCGGTGTGGACGACGACCTGTTGACGGCGCTGCTCAAAGCGGGCGTGATCACCCCCGGACCGGCCGGGTTCTTCGACGAGCACGCGGTGGTCATCCTGCAATGCGCGCGGGCGCTGGCCGAATACGGCGTCGAACCGCGCCACCTTCGCGCGTTTCGTTCCGCCGCCGACCGCCAATCCGATCTGATCGCGCAGATCGCCGGGCCGGTGGTCAAGGCCGGGAAGGCCGGTGCCCGCGACCGCGCCGACGACCTGGCCCGCGAAGTCGCTGCCCTGGCGCTCACCCTGCACACGTCGTTGGTGAAGTCGGCGGTGCGCGACGTGTTGCACCGCTGAGGGCTAGACTTTTTTCTCGACGGCTTGGTGTTGCAGCCGGGCTGGTTCTTCTACGGGCGTCACATACGGAGGGCGGGCACAGATGGGTGAAGTTCGTGTGGTCGGCATCCAGATCGAGCAACCGCAGAATCAGCCAGTGCTGTTGCTCCAGGAGACCGATGGCGACCGGTACCTGCCTATCTGGATCGGCTCCACCGAGGCCACTGCGATCGCCCAGCAACAGCAGGGCATCGAGTCGCCGCGGCCGCTGACCCACGATTTGATCCGCGATCTGATTGGCGCACTGGGGCATTCCCTCAAAGAGGTCCGGATCGTGGATCTGCGGGAGGGCACCTACTACGCGGACCTGATCTTCGACCGGGAGATCACCGTGTCGGCACGGCCCTCGGACTCGGTGGCGATCGCGCTGCGGGTGGGGGTGCCGATCTATGTGGAGGAAGCGGTGCTGGCCGAGGCGGGCATGCTGATCCCGGACAAGAACGACGAAGTCCGCGAGGACGAACTGGAGAAGTTCAAGGAGTTCCTGGACAGCGTGTCGCCGGATGACTTCAAGGCAACCTGAATATCACGGATCCGTCTCAACTGGTCCGACAACCTCGACACGCCCGGCCGGTCGCGTCGCCGGACCGCTTCGACGGCCATACTTTGATCAGAACTCGACGGGTCCAGTCGGCGTCAACGGCCGCAACGGCCCCGTCGAAAAGCGTATGCTCACAACCACTCGGGCTTGAGCACACGCGGCCGCTGGCCAGCCAGTGGTACTGCTAGTTGCAAGAGCGCGATCGGCGAGAGGAAGCACCGTGGGCGAGCAGCCACGCCAGGAAGAGCTGGACCTAGGTGACGCATCCAGCTCCGAGGGCGCCGACGCCGGAGTGCGCGAGCCAGTGCAGGCAGGGCTGTTCCCCGACGACTCGGTGCCCGACGAGCTGGTCGGCTACCGCGGGCCCAGCGCCTGCCAGATCGCCGGCATCACCTACCGTCAGCTCGACTACTGGGCGCGAACCTCGCTGGTCGTGCCGTCGATTCGGGGTGCCGCGGGATCCGGCAGCCAACGGCTGTACTCGTTCAAGGACATCCTGGTCCTCAAGATCGTCAAGCGGCTGCTCGACACCGGCATCTCGCTGCACAACATCCGGGTTGCGGTCGATCATCTGCGTCAGCGCGGCGTCCACGACCTGGCCAACATCACCCTGTTCTCCGACGGGACCACGGTGTATGAGTGCACCTCCGCCGAAGAGGTCGTCGACTTGCTGCAGGGCGGGCAGGGCGTGTTCGGTATCGCGGTCTCCGGTGCGATGCGCGAACTGACCGGGGTGATCGCCGACTTCCCCAGCGAGCGCGCCGACGGTGGCGAGGCGATCCCGGCGCCCGAGGACGAACTGGCCTCCCGCCGCAAGCACCGCGACCGCAAGATCGGTTGACGTTCCCTGCACCGCTCCCCGCGGGTGCCGGGTTGAACCGTCCACCCCGCCTTGGGTGGCGCAACTGCGCAGGTTCGCACCGGGGAACGGTGCCTGGGTAGACTGGTCCGCGCATCGCCTCGCGCGGGAGAGTCTCGTGACAGCCAGTCACGGGCGCCGAAGGAGCAACACCTCTCCGTCAACCTCTCAGGCACCCGGACCGCGCGGGCATCGATGCCTCTGGAAAGCGGTGGCGGCAGGCCACCCGCCGATGGGGAAAGGCGCCGGGTTCGGTGCCGAATCTCTCAGGCGCCCGGTCCGGGCAGACGACAGAGGGAGAGGACCCGCAGTTCTGTCGTCTAGTGCCAAGGAGTCCCCATGTCCGACGACTTCGCCGACCGCCACATCGGTCCGGACAACGCCGAGATCGCCACCATGCTCGGCGTCGTCGGTGTCGCATCGCTCGAGGAACTGGCCGCCAAGGCGCTGCCGGCCGGCATCCTCGACGCCCTGACTCCCGCGGGTGCGGCCCCCGGTCTGGACGCGTTGCCGGCGCCGGCCACCGAGTTCGAGGCGCTGGCCGAGCTGCGGGCGATGGCCGACGCCAGCACCGTCGCGGTGTCGATGATCGGGCAGGGCTACTACGACACCCTCACCCCGCCGGTGCTGCGCCGCAACATCCTGGAGAACCCGGCCTGGTACACCGCCTACACGCCGTACCAGCCGGAGATCAGCCAAGGCCGACTCGAGGCGCTGCTGAACTTCCAGACCATGGTCACCGACCTGACCGGCCTGGAGATCGCCAACGCCTCCATGCTCGACGAGGGCACCGCCGCCGCCGAGGCCATGACCCTGATGCTTCGTGCGGCGCCGCGCGCGAAAAACACGGCCAACCGGTTGGCCGTCGACGTCGACGTGTTCGCCCAGACCGCGGCCGTGCTGGCGACCCGCGCCCAACCGCTGGGTATCGAGATCGTCACCGCCGACCTGCGTGCGGGGCTTCCCGACGGCGAGTTCTTCGGGGTCATCGCCCAGCTGCCCGGTGCCAGTGGCCGGGTCAGCGACTGGGCGGACCTGATCACCCAGGCCCACGAGCGCGGCGCACTGGTGGCCCTCGGCGCGGACCTGCTCGCCCTCACCTTGATCGCCCCGCCCGGTGAGATCGGCGCCGACGTCGCGTTCGGCAGCACCCAGCGGTTCGGGGTGCCGATGGGGTTCGGCGGACCCCACGCCGGGTACCTGGCCGTGCACGCCAAGCATGCCCGCCAGCTGCCCGGCCGGCTGGTCGGTGTGTCGCTGGACAGAGATGGTAGGCCGGGTCTCCGCCTCGCGCTGCAGACCCGTGAACAGCACATCCGCCGCGACAAGGCGACATCGAACATCTGCACCGCACAGGTGCTGCTGGCGGTGATGGCCGCTATGTACGCCAGCTACCACGGTGCGGACGGCCTGACCGCGATCGCGCGCCGGGTGCATGGCCGCGCCGCGGCGATCGCCGCCGCGCTCGGCGATGCGTTGGTGCACGACACCTACTTCGACACCGTGCTGGCCCGGGTGCCGGGCCGGGCCGACGAGATCGTCGCCGCCGCCAAGGCCGGCGGGATCAACCTGTGGCGGGTCGACGACGATCACGTGTCGATCGCCTGCGACGAGGCCACCACCGAGGCCCATGTTGCCGCGGTGCTGCAGGCCGTCGGGGTGGCCGCCGCGCAGCCGACGGCCACCCAGCGGTGGGCGACCCGGACCTCGGAGTTCTTGACCCACCCGGCGTTCACCCGCTACCGCACCGAAACCGCGATGATGCGCTATCTGCGGATGTTGGCCGACAAGGACATCGCGTTGGACCGCAGCATGATTCCGCTGGGATCGTGCACGATGAAGCTCAACGCCGCCGCCGAGATGGAACCGATCACCTGGCCGGAGTTCGCCCGCCAGCACCCGTTCGCACCGGCCGCTGACGCCGCCGGCCTGCGCCGGCTGATCGCCGACCTGGAGACGTGGCTGGCGCACATCACCGGCTATGACGCGGTGTCGCTGCAGCCCAACGCCGGATCGCAGGGCGAGTATGCCGGCCTGCTGGCCATCCACGACTATCACGCCAGTCGCGGTGAATCCCACCGCGACATCTGCCTGATCCCGTCGAGCGCACACGGCACCAACGCCGCGTCGGCGGCGCTGGCCGGGATGCGGGTGGTGGTGGTCGGCTGCCGCGAGAACGGCGACGTCGATCTCGACGACCTGCGCGCCAAGGTCGCTCAGCACGCCGAACAGCTGTCGTCGCTGATGATCACCTATCCGTCGACGCACGGGGTCTACGAGCACGACATCGCCGAGATCTGCGCGGCCGTGCACGACGCCGGCGGCCAGGTCTACGTCGACGGCGCCAACCTGAACGCCCTGGTCGGGTTGGCCCGGCCGGGGCGGTTCGGCGGCGACGTCAGCCACCTCAACCTGCACAAGACGTTCTGCATCCCGCACGGCGGCGGCGGCCCCGGCGTCGGCCCGGTGGCGGTCCGCTCGCACCTGGCCGAGTTCCTGCCCGGCCATCCGCTGGCCGCCGAGCTGCCCGGCGGGCATCCGGTGTCGGCGGCGCCCTACGGCTCGGCGTCCATTCTGCCGATCACCTGGGCCTACATCCGGATGATGGGGGCGACCGGGCTGCGCGCGGCGTCACTGACCGCGATCGCGTCGGCCAACTACATCGCCCGCCGGCTCGACGAGCACTACCCGGTGCTCTACACCGGCGAAAACGGCATGGTCGCCCACGAGTGCATCCTGGACCTGCGACCGATCACCAAAGCCACCGGGGTGAGTGTCGACGACGTGGCGAAGCGATTGGCCGACTACGGATTCCACGCACCCACCATGAGCTTCCCGGTGGCCGGCACCCTGATGGTGGAGCCCACCGAAAGCGAAGGCCTGGCCGAGGTCGACGCGTTCTGCGCGGCGATGATCGCGATCCGCGGCGAGATCGACCGGGTCGCGGCCGGGGAGTGGCCGGTCGAGGACAACCCGCTGCGCGGCGCCCCCCACACCGCCGAATGCCTGCTGGCCGACAAGTGGGAGCACCCCTACACCCGGGAACAGGCCGCCTACCCGCTGGGCCGGGACTACCGGCCCAAGGTGTGGCCGCCGGTGCGCCGCATCGACGGCGCCTACGGCGACCGCAACCTGGTCTGCTCGTGCCCGCCGGTGGAGGCGTTCGCCTAAGCGGTCGCTACAGCGCGGTCCACATATCGAAGAAGTCGTTCATGCCGTCGATGATCTGCTGGCTGTAGGACGCGGTCATGGCCGCCAACTCGGGGGACAGCGCGTCGAACTGGGCCTGCAGGCCTTCCACGGCGAAGGTCAGCACGTTGCACAGGCTGACCGCGCCCACCGACGGGTTCATCGTCTCGAGCAGATTCCGGATCGTCGGGTCCATGATCTCGGTCGTCCAGTAACTCAGGTCGGTGCCCAGGTCGGTGAACGCGTCATTCCACGCGCCCAGCCCGCCGGCCATGGTGCTGGTGAAGTCGGTCCAGACGTTGCCCCACTGGTCGTAGAGCCAGCTCAAGGTGGTCTGCACATGGCCGGAGAAGTCCGCGAACGCCTGGTTCACGGTGTCGATGTAGTCGGTGTAGCTCAGGCTCACCGGATCCGGGAACGCCGGAAAATCGGCGGGGTCCGGCACCGGGGCAGCGGTGAGGTCGATCGCGGAGATGTGCACCTCGGGCAGCGCCGGTGCGGCCGGGTGCATCGGCGCGACGGCCAAAACTCCGGCGCACAGCGCGGTGAGCGCGATGCGCATCTGGGAACGATTCATCGGCTGCGCCGTCATCAATACTCTCCTCATCCCCGGCGACCCCCGATGGACCCCGGCCGTCACGCGTCTCACTCTGATACCGCCAGCACCTTACGCGGTCGTAAGTTAACGAAGAAGTAAAACCGTTATAGTTTTCTATCAGTTCACCTTTCAGCCGCGCGGCCCGGGGGCGCGAGCGCTCAGCTGCCATCAGGGGCGTCGAGTTCGCGGAGCTTGCCCACGATGAATTCGCGTTCGACCGAATTCTGTGCCAGCAGCGCGGCCTCCTGGTAGGCCAGGCGGGCGTCTGCGATGCGGCCCAGCCGGCGCGACATCTCCGCCCGGGCCATCGGCAGGTAGTGATAGCCGGCCAGCTGCGGCTCGTCGGCAAGCGGTTCCAGTTCGGCCAGGCCGGCCCGCGGCCCGTACGCCTCGCCGACCGCGACCGCGCGGTTCAGCGCCACCACCGGCGACGGCCAGATCTCGACCAGCAGGTCGTATAACCCGACCAGCTCACGCCAGTCGGTGGCTGCCCGGCTCGGGGCGGACACGTGCACTGCGGCGATGGCCGCCATCAGCGCGAACCTGGGCGGGGGCCGGTTCCGCAGCGCGTCGCGAACCAGCAGCATCCCCTCATCGATCGCTTGCCGGTCCCAGGCGTCGCGGTCCTGCTCGTGCAGCAGAACCAGGCGGCCGTCGGCGCCGACCCGGGTATCGCGACGCGCATGCCCGAACAGGACCAACGCCAGCAGCCCGGCGACCGCAGCGTCCTGCGGCAGCAACGCGTGCAGCATCCTGGCCAAGTCCAGCGAGCGCTCCAGCAGGTCGTGCCGCACCAACCGGTCGCCCGACTGCGCGGTGTGCCCCGTCGTGAACAGCAGGTGCACGACGTTGATCACGGCGTCGATCCGCTCCGGGAGCTGATCCACCGACGGCACCCGATAGGGAATACGCGCCTGCGCGATCTTTTTCTTCGCCCGGGTGATCCGGGCGGCCATGGTGGAGGTGCTGACCAGAAACGCCCGGGCCACCTCGTCGGTGGTCAATCCGCACACCAGGCGCAGTGTGAGCGCCACCTGCAACGGCTCGGCCAGCGCCGGGTGGCAGCAGGTGAAGATCAACCGCAGCCGGTCGTCTCCGATCGCGTCCGGCTCGGGCGGTTCTTCCGGGTCCCGGTCGATCACCAGCAGCGGCAGCGCCCGCCGCGCCGTCTGTGTGCGCCGTAAGAGATCGAGTGCGCGATTACGGGCCGCGGTGGTCAGCCATGCGGCCGGATTGCGCGGCACTCCCGACGTCTCCCAGCTCGACAGGGCGCTGGCGTAGGCCTCCTGCACGCACTCCTCGGCCAGGTCGAGATCGCGGGTGACGCGCACCGTCGCGGCGAGCACGAATGCCCACTCGCGCCGATGCGCGTCGGCCAGCGTCGCTGCCACCGGCGCGTGGCCGCCGGTCATTCCTCGCCGACCGGCCAGATCGGCCGCACCTCCACGCCCCCTCGGGTCGGCACCTGCTTGGCGATCGCGATCGCGGCGTCCAGATCCTCTGCCTCGATCAGGTAGTAGCCGCCGAGCACCTCTTTGGTCTCGTAGAACGGCCCGTCGGTCACCGTCACCGCATCGGAGCTGTCCCTGCGGATCGAGGTGGCGGTGTGCGCCGGGCGCAGCCGGCTGCCGCCGCGCAGCGCCGATTCGTTGCGCTGCATGAACTCCCTATGCGCAGTCGACACTTCGGCGTAGTCCGCCTGCGCTTCGTCCTCCGGCGCGAAGATCATCACCAGATAGTCAGCCATCATGTACTCCTCGTTTGGCGGCTCGCCTGTCGAGCCTCGCACAGATCCCGACGCGGCACCGCCGCCGAAATCGACAGCCGGCGCAGAATTCATGACGGCGCCGTCGATTCGCGGCTCCTGCGTGACACCGTCGCGGCGGAGAATCGGTTTTAAGACACCGCCGGGACGGCCCCAGCCG
>NZ_JCALCW010000012.1:0-149910 GCF_059812545.1 Mycobacterium sp. NGS50 | reverse complement strand
TCGCCGTTTGGGCGATGCTCTAGGTTTACACATATGTCTGCTGATGTTGCGGTGCTGATTCTTCGGGTGGTGCTCGGGCTGACGTTGGCCGCGCACGGGTTGAACAAGTTCTTCGGCGGCGGGCGCATCCCCGGGACCGCCCGCTGGTTCGAGAGCATCGGCATGAAGCCCGGCACTTTCCACGCGGTGGTCGCGGCGAGCACCGAGACGGCGGCCGGGCTGGGGCTGGCCGCCGGGTTGCTCACGCCGATCCCGGCGGCGGGCTTCGTGGCGCTGATGTTCACCGCCGCCTGGACGGTGCACCGCCACAACGGCTTCTTCATCGTCAAAGAGGGTTGGGAGTACAACCTGGTGCTGGCCGTGACCGCGGTGGTCATCGCCACGTGGGGCGCCGGACGCTACAGCCTGGATCAGGTGATCTTCGGGCACAATTGGTTGAACGGCTGGACCGGGTTGTGGTTGTCGCTGGGGTTGGGCCTGGCCGGGGCGATCGGACAGCTGGTGATCTTCTATCGCCCGCCGGCCAAGCAGGCCGGGTAAATCTCTGGCCGAGCAGACGCAAAAGTGCCCATTTCGAGCCGAAATTGGGCACTTTTGCGTCTGCTCACGCGTAGTTGGCTCAGTGCTCCCAGACGATGACCGGTTTGATCACCCGCCCGGCCGCCTGATCGGCGATCGCGATGTTGAAATCGCCGGGGGCGTAGCGGGTCACGAGCTTGTCGATGGGGAACGACCCGTCCTGATAGAGCTCGATCAACCGCGGGATGAATTCCTGAATCCGGGAGTCACCCTCGATACACCCGCGAATGGTCTTGCCGTTGAACAACAGATCCTGGACGTCGACGGTGACCTGCGCGGCACCCAGGCCGACCACCGTCAGCATCCCGGTCGCGGCCAGCGATGCGACGGCCTGGCTGATGACAGCCGGCAGCCCGGTGGTGTCGAGGGCGTGCGTGGCACCGCCGAGCACCCGTTCGGCGTCGGGATCGGTGGGATCGACTGCGACAGCACCGAATTCGGCTGCCAGGGCACGTCGCTGCTCGGATAAATCGACCGCGACGATCCGTTCGACGCCCACGGCGCGTGCGGCCAGCAGCGCGGCGAACCCGACGCTGCCCGTTCCGTAGATGACCAGGCGAGACGACGGGTCGGGCCGCAGCACGTTGAGGACCGCGCCGGCCCCGGTCTGGAATCCGCACCCGAGCGCGGCGATCACCGCCCGGTCCGCCGAGCCATCCACCACCACCACGTTGTCGGGATGGGCGAGGGCGTATTCGGCGAAGCTGGATTGGCCGAAAAAGTCGCCGCGCACCGGCGCACCGTCGCAGCTGATCCGGGCCGAGCCGTCGGCGCGATGCCCGAGCGCATTCAGCTCGGTACCGCGGTCGCAATAGGCGGGTTGCTGCTGCTGGCAGTACCCGCAGTCGCCGCAACTGCGGTAGCTCAGCACGACCTGGTCACCCGGGACGACGCCGGTCACGTCGCCACCGACGGCAACCACCACCCCGGCGCCCTCATGCCCGAACAGGCACGGTCCCAGCGCCGCGGGCACCCGTGACTTGAAGAACAGGTCGGTGTGGCAGATGCCGGTCGCGGCCAGCTTCACCAGGATTTCGTCATCGCGCGGTTCGTCGACCTCGACGCTGCGGATGTCGAACGGGGTGTCCGGGCCGGTGGAGACCGCCGCGAGTGCGCGCATCGGAGAAACGTAGCAGTCCGGCGGCTGCGTATAGTGCGGCTATGTCGCAGTTGTTCCCTGATTACCGTCCGAGCTGGGAGACCGACCAGCATCGCGATCTGCGCACCCACGCCGCGCAGTTTCTGCGCAAGGAAGCCACCCCGAACCAGGAACGCTGGATCGCTCAGCACGCCGTCGACCGTGACTTCTGGACCAAGGCGGGCGACGCCGGTCTGCTGGGTCTGGATCTACCCGAGGAGTTCGGTGGGACGGGCGGGGACTATGCGATGCACGTCGTCGTGCAGGAGGAACTGGTCTACGCCCACGACCAGTGCTTCGGGTTCTCGGTGCACTCGCCGATCGTCGCGCACTACCTCTACAGCTACGGCAACGAGGAGCAGCGCAAACGGTGGCTGCCCAAGGTCATCAGCGGCGAAGCGGTGCTGGCCGTCGCCATGACCGAACCGGGCACCGGATCGGACCTGCAGTCGGTGCGCACCACCGCGGTGCGCGAAGGCGACCACTACGTCATCAACGGCTCGAAGACGTTCATCTCCAACGGAACCCACTGCGACCTGCTGGTGATCGTCGCCAAGACCGATCCGGCCAAGGGAGCAGCCGGGGTGTCGCTGATCGTTGCCGAGACCGCCGAGCTGCCCGGATTCGAACGCGGCCGGGTGTTGCAGAAGATCGGCCAGCACGGGCAGGACACCCGCGAGCTGTTCTTCTCCGACATGCGGGTTCCGGTCGCCAACCTGCTCGGTGAGCAGGAGGGGCTGGGCTTCTACCAGCTGATGGAACAGTTGGCCCGCGAGCGGCTGATCATCGGTGCGCTGTGCTCGGCGCTGGCCGAGGCCGCGGTGCTGGAGGCGATCAAGTACTCCAAGGACCGCGAAGCGTTCGGGCGCCCGATCGGCAACTTCCAGAACACGAAATTCGTGCTGGCCGAATGCAAGACCGAGACGTTGGCCATCAAGACCCTGGTCGACTACGCCATCCAGCAGTACGTGGACGGCAAGAACGACCCGATGACGGCGTCGATGGCCAAACTGTTCGCCGCCGAGAAATGCGACCAGGTGGTGGACAAGTGTCTGCAGATCTTCGGCGGCTACGGCTACATGGCCGAGTACCCGATCGCCAACATGTACACCGGCTCGCGGGTGAACCGAATCTACGGTGGCACCAGCGAAATCATGAAGGAAATAATCAGTCGCTCACTGTGAGCGACTCGCAGTAGGCCGGCAGTCGGCCCGCCCGGTCGTGGTGTGCGGCCCGGATGCCGGCGGCCCCGACGACGATGCCGGTGCCGATCTCGGCGACAGCGCTGACCCAGGAGAACCACGTCACGTTGATGTGCGGTGCCGAGATGAAGCTGTCCTGAAGGGCCGGCCAAAACGTCGGCAACAGATGCGCATAGGTGAACAGCAATGCGCTGCCGAACCCGACGACGGACGCGACCCGCGGTGCGCGCGGGCGCTCCCGTAGCACCATGGTCACCGCGGCCACCACGAAGACGCCCTGCACCATGCCGCCGACCATGATCGCCGGGGGAGATGCCGACATGCCACGGCGCAGATGGTCGAGGCCGTGGCTGGCGAAGCCGGTCGCGAAAGCGATTGCAGCCCAGCGCAAAAACCGATCCGAAGTGTCCTGATCGCGCATCACGATCACCGTCCTGCGGGTAGGTGCGGATGGTGGCGGGGCCCCGCAACCCTTCTTACTACTACGGCTGGTAGTAGTCAAGGGTGGCTAGACGCAGAGTTCCAAGCGGTCCAGCCGCCGCACCAAGAGGCTGGGCAGCCACCGTCCCGCGTCCGCGACTCCGATCTGCGAAGTGCGCTGTAGGAGTTGACCGATGACAATGCGGGCTTCCAGCCGCGCCAGTGCGGCACCGACGCAAAAGTGGGCACCCTTGCCGAAAGCGAGATGGCCCTGCCGATCACGGTCCAGCCGGAATTCATTGGGCGCATCGAATCGTGACGGGTCCCGGTTGGCTGCTCCCCACAGCAGCAGCAGACGCGTCCCGGCCGGCAGGTCCACCCCACCCAGCGTGCTGTCGCGGCGGACGTGGCGATAGTGGCCCCGGAACGGTGATTCGGTCCGCAGCACCTCTTCCAGGAAGGGCCCGAGGAGTTCCGGTGCCTCGCGGACCCGGCGCTGTACATCCGGGCGGGTCGCCAAAGTCCATGCCGCCGAACCGATCAGCGATGCCGTCGATTCGCCGCCGGCCGCGAACAGCGTGATCATCATGACCTGGGCGGTGACGGTGTCCAACTCGCCGCCGGCGCACGCGGCGGCCAGATCGCCGAGCAGGTTGTCCTGCGGATCTGCGGCCGCACGCTGGAAGTGGTCGGTGATGTAGCCGCCGAGCTCCATCACGGCGACACCCGCGGCGGCCAGCTGATCGGCACTGACCAGCCCCTCCAACAGCTGGGTGCCCGCATAACCCCACTGCACCAGCTGATCGATGTCCTCGTCCGGGACGCCGATCAGCCTCCCGACAATCGTCATCGGCAGCCGATTGGCGACCGCCACCATCCACTCGATCCTCCCGTCCCGAACACCGTGCTGCCACAGCCGATCCATCGTTTCGGTGATGAACGGCTCCATTGCGTGAATGCGCTTGGCGGCCAGCTGTGGTACCAGCATCTTGCGGTGTGCCGCATGGGCCGGATCATCGGCGGTGGCCAGCACCTGGGTGGGCCCGTCGAGTCCGTCCATCTCGAACGTGCTCACCGTGCCGTCGGGTTGGTACAGCATCGTTCCGGTCAGGTTCGAGGAAAAGTCTTGCGGCCGAGCGAGCACCTCGACGATCGCGTCCCAGCTGCACACCGCGTAGAACCCGGACTCACCGACCGCATGCACCGGTCCACCGGCCAGCATCCGTTCATAGAGCGGGTACGGATCCTGGATTCCGGTGTCGCGAAACAACTCGAGGCCGATCGCGCCGGTGACGGTTGTCATTGCTCCAGGTTGATCGGTGGTTTCACCCGACGTCAACGGTGATCGGAAGGTTGAAAACGGCCGGCCGGGACGCTCGCGGCCGCCTGTCTCAGCGCAGGCGACGGACCTGGCACGTTGATGAGAATTTAGACGATATCTATCTCAGGATGAGATGCTGGTCCCAACGAGGTAGGAGGCCGGCAGGTGGCAGGACACGATTGGCTGGTGGGCGCCGAGCGGCGCGCCGTGGCCGCGGAACGCATCTACGACGCCGCCACCGAACTGATCGCGCGCGACGGTCTCGACGCCCTCGACATCGATGTGCTGGCCGCCCGCGTGCACTGCTCGCGCGCCACCATCTACCGCCATGCCGGCGGCAAGTCCGAGATCCGCGACGCCGTGCTGGCCCGCGCCGCGCAGCACATCATCGAGACCGTGCGGCACACCGTCGCCGGCCAAAGCGGAGCCGAGCGGGTAATCACCGCGATCTCGACCGCCCTGCAGCGGATCCGGTCGGACCCGCTGGGCAAGCTGATCGTCGGCTCGCTGCGCGGTTCCCGGGAGATGAGCTGGCTGGCGGGCTCCCCGATGCTGGCCGGATTCGCCGGTGACCTCAGCGGGCTGACCGAGGACGACCGGCTGGCCGCCGAGTGGATCGTTCGGCTGGTGCTGTCGCTGCTGTGCTGGCCGGTCGACGACGATGCGACCGAGCAGCAGCTGTTGGAACGCTTCGTCGCACCCGCATTCGACTCCCGAAGTTGATCGAGACCGGGCATTTTGCCGGGACCGGGCCGGTTTCTGCGCGGACATCTAGAACACGTTCTAATCTGTCGATCATGGGATTTCTCAAACAGGACACCCCCGAGATCAACTTCGAGGAGTGGAGCAAGGGCACCCGTGCGGAGAAGATCATCCCGATGGCCCGGCATTGGGCCGAAGTCGGCTTCGGCACCCCGGTGCTGCTGCACCTGTTCTACGTCGTCAAGATCGGGCTCTACATCCTGGGTGCGTGGCTGATCGCGCTGAGCACCCACGGAATCGAGGGCTTCACCAATGTCGCGCACTGGTACGCCGAGCCCATCGTGTTCGAGAAGGTCGTGCTGTACACGATGTTGTTCGAGGTCATCGGCCTCGGTTGCGGTTTCGGTCCGCTGAATAACCGGTTCTTCCCGCCGCTGGGGTCGATCCTGTACTGGCTGCGGCCCGGCACCATCCGGCTGCCACCCTGGCCGGCGCGGATCCCGCTGACCGCCGGTGATCGGCGCACCCCGATCGACGCCTTGCTGTACGGCGCGCTGCTGGTGCTGCTCGTCGTCGCGCTCTTCTCCGACGGCACCGGACCGGTGGCGGCGCTCGGCACCACTGTCGGGGCGCTGCCGGCCTGGCAGATCTGGGCGGTGCTGGGAGTGCTGGCGGTGCTGGGCCTGCGCGACAAGGTCATCTTCCTGGCCGCCCGCGGCGAGGTGTATGCGTCGTTCACCGTCGCCTTCCTGTTCGCCGGCTACGGCGTGGACCTGATCCTGGGCGCCAAACTGGTGTGCCTGGTCATCTGGCTGGGTGCGGCGACCTCCAAGCTCAACAAGCACTTCCCGTTCGTCATCTCGACGATGATGAGCAACAACCCGGTGTTTCGGCCGCGGTTCATCAAACGCCGGTTCTTCGAACACTTCCCGGACGACCTGCGCCCCGGCCGCGCCTCGCGCTGGCTCGCGCATTTTTCCACCATGATCGAAGGCCTGGTCCCGCTGGTGTTGTTCTTCAGCCACGGCGGGTGGCCCACCGCGGTCGCCGCGTTCGTCATGCTGTGCTTCCACTTCGGCATCCTGTCGGCGATTCCGATGGGGGTGCCGCTGGAGTGGAACGTCTTCATGATGTTTTCCGTGGTGGCGCTGTTCGTCGGGCACGCCGGGGTCGGGTTGGGTGACCTGACGACCCCGCTGCCGATCGTGTTGTTCGCCGTCGTCGCCGGGACGGTGGTGCTCGGAAACCTGTTCCCGCGCAAGGTGTCGTTTCTGCCCGGCATGCGCTACTACGCCGGTAACTGGGACACCACGCTGTGGTGCATCAAGCCGTCCGCTGACGCCAAGATCGCCGACGGCGTCATCGCGATCGCCAGCATGCCCGCCGCCCAATTGGAGAAGTTCTACGGCAGCAAGGAAGCCGCGCAGATCCCCATGTACATGGGGTATGCGTTCCGCGCCTTCAACACTCACGGTCGGGCGCTGTTCACCCTGGCGCACCGCGCGATGGCAGGCCAGAACGAGGATGACTACGTGTTGACCGACGGGGAGCGGATCACCAGCACCGCGATCGGCTGGAATTTCGGCGACGGGCACTTCAGCAACGAACAGTTGATCGCTGCGCTGCAGCAGCGCTGCGGCTTCGAGCCGGGGGAGGTGCGGGTGGTGATCCTCGACGCCCAGCCCATCCATCGCCAAACCCAGCAGTACCGGCTGGTCGATGCCGCCACCGGCGAGTTCGAGCGGGGTTACGTGCAGGTGGCCGACATGGTGACCCGCCAGCCCTGGGACGACACCGTGCCGGTGCATGTGGAGGCCCCTCCCCGCCGAGCGTGACGCCAGCCTCACTCTCGACGCCGACCGTGAACCTGGCTTCACGCTCGGCCGGGACACGGGCAGTGTGACGCAGATAACTGGTCCAACCAGTTGACCAGTTGTGGGTCGGGCCGCGACGATGAACCGCATGGACTTCGCCCCGATTCCCCGCACGGCGGTCTCCGACACCGTCTTCGCCCGCCTGGTCGAGGAAATCCTGACGGGGCGGCTGGCGGCCGACGAACCGATTCCCTCCGAACGCGAACTGTCGCTGGCGTTGCACGTCAACCGGCACGCGGTGCGCGAAGCGCTCAAGCGGCTGCAGCAGGCCGGTCTGGTCCGGATCAGCCACGGCGGGAAAACCCGGGTGCTGGATTGGCGGACCAGCGCGGGGCTGGACGCGCTGACCGGGTTGGCCTTCGCCGGGGTGATACCGGCCGGGCAGATCGTCGGTGATGTCGCGGTGATGCGCCGCTCCATCGGCGCCGACGCCGCCCGGTTGTGCGCGATACACGCCTCCGGGGACCAGCGTGCCGCGATTTCCGCCGCGGCCGATGCCTACCCCGAGACAGGCGCGCTGGATCAGATCGGGGACGTCGATCTGACGTTCTGGAGCGTGGTCGTCGACGGGTCGGGCAACATCGCCTACCGGCTGGCCCTGAATACCTTGGTGGCCGCATTCGACGACATCGGCTACGACATCATCCACGCCCTCGGGGCCGCGGAATTCACCGACCGCGCCGCCCACGTCGACCTCGCCGCCGCGATTGCCGCCCGCGACGCCGGCACCGCCCACCGGCTCGCCGAAGAGCTGCTGACCCGATTCGTCTCCGCCTGCCAGAGCGCAGCCGAAAGCCAGGAGTAGTCACCGTGTTCGACGTCATCCAGCACGCGATTCCCGTCTTCGTGATCTTCTTGATCCTGGAAATGGTGTCGTTGCGCGTGCTGCCCGACGACGACGAGCGCGGGTACGAATTGCGGGATACCCGAACCAGCCTCGCGATGGGTATCGGCAACGTGATCATCAACATCGGCTGGAAGCTCGCGGTCCTGGCGGCCTATAGCGGGGTGTACCTGCTGGCGCCGATTCACCTACCCGCCGACCATCCGCTGACCTGGATCGCGTTGTTCGTCGCCGACGACTTCGCCTACTACTGGTATCACCGCACCCACCACACCATCCGGGTGTTCTGGGCCAGCCATGTCGTGCACCACTCCAGCCGGCATTACAACCTGTCCACCGCCCTGCGCCAGACCTGGACACCGTTCACCTCGGTTCCGTTCTGGCTGCTGCTGGCGTTTGTCGGGTTCGCCCCGTGGATGATCCTGCTGCAACAGTCCATCAACCTGCTCTACCAGTTCTTCATCCACACCGAACGCATCGGAAAGCTCTGGCGTCCCCTCGAATTCGTCTTCAACACGCCGTCGCACCACCGT
The DNA here is from genome assembly GCF_059812545.1 of Mycobacterium sp. NGS50. Classification (NCBI taxonomy): domain Bacteria; kingdom Bacillati; phylum Actinomycetota; class Actinomycetes; order Mycobacteriales; family Mycobacteriaceae; genus Mycobacterium; species Mycobacterium sp. NGS50. Next base: position 141,297 of record NZ_JCALCW010000012.1, on the reverse strand, counting down.
GTGCACCACGGATCGAACGCGGAGTACCTCGACAAGAATTACGGCGGCATCCTCATCGTGTGGGACCGGCTGTTCGGCACCTTCGAACCCGAGGGCGAGCGCGTGGTCTTCGGGCTGACCAAGAACATCGACACCTTCAATCCCGTGCGGGTCGCCACCCACGAGTACGTGGCCATCTGGCGAGACATCACCGCGGCAGGCAACTGGCGCGCCGTTCTCGGGCACCTGTTCCGCGGACCGGGCTGGCAGCCCGCCTCCTAGAACCCGCGCGTTGCGGGGTTGACTCTGCCCCAGGGGGAGACGCCAGACTCGAACGCGTGCCGACATTGTTGCCCATCGGGGACTTCTCCCGAATGACTTACCTCACCGTCAAGGCGTTGCGGCTCTACCACGAGCGCGGCCTGCTGGCGCCGGTCCAGGTCGATCCGTCCTCCGGCTACCGCTACTACAGTCCGGAGCAGGTGCCGATCGCCCAGGTTATCCGTAGGCTGCGGGACCTGGGGATGCCGTTGGATGAGCTGACCGAGGTGGTGCAGGCCGAACGGGTCACAGACCGCAACCGCGCGATCCTGGCGCATCTGCAGCGACTCCAGGACAGTTTGGCGCAGACCCAAGCCAGCGTTGCATCACTGCAGGCGCTCCTCGAACAGTCCAGCGGGACAGGTGAGGTCGATTATCGGTCCGTGCCGGCGACGCCCGCCGCGGCGATCGTCGAGCAGGTCGCCATGGCCGATATCGAGGACTGGTGGTCGGAGGCATTTGCCGAACTCGACGCGCTCGTCGGGAATCCCGCCGGAGTCCGGGGCGCCCTGTACTCGGCGGAGTTCTTCGAAGCCGGCCGCGGCGAGGTGGTGGCGTTCCGGCCGATCGACGCGTCGTGTGCCGCCCGAGGGCGGGTGAAGTCACTCCACGTTCCGGCCGCCGAACTTGCGGTGGCGTTGCACCGCGGATCGTTCGGCGAGCTCGATCGCACCTACGCCGCGCTGGGCACCCACGTCGCCGAACGCGAAATCGGTGTCGACGGGCCGATCCGCGAGCACTACCTGGTGTCCGGCTACGACACCGACGACGAGGCGGCGCACCGCACCGAGGTGTGCTGGCCGATCTTCCGCACCAAATCCTAACCACCCAAAAGGAGTTCGTTGATGAACATCACACTGCACACCGTCACATTCGACTGCGCCGACGCGGACAAGCTGGCGCGATTCTGGTCGGAGTTACTGCGCCGCCCAGTCGACGACGGCGCCACCGCCGAATTCGCGTCCATCGGCATGTCCGCCGAGGCGCACCCGCACCTGGCGTTCGTCCAGGTCCCGGAGGGCAAACAGGTGAAGAACCGGGTGCACGTCGATCTCGTCACCGACGACCTGGCCGCGGGGGTGGAGCGGGCCGTCGAACTCGGCGCCACCTGGCTGGCCGACCGTGCCGACGACGGCTACCGGTGGAGCACGCTGGCGGACCCCGAGGGCAACGAGTTCGACATCGCGGCGGCCTGAAATGTCACCGCTGGCACCGGCATTGATCGCAGCCGGACCCGCCGACGACCGGGCCGACGCCATGGGTCTCTACGGCTGGCTGGTCGGCCGCTGGAACCTGGACGTCACGGTGCACGAGGACGACGGTACGCAGCACTACACCGGCTGGATGGCCGCCGACTGGGTGCTCGACGGCTGCGCGGTCCAGGACGTGTGGCACGCGGAGGGTTTCTTCCACGGGACCACGCTGCGGATCTATGACCCTGCGGTAAGCGCCTGGCACATCCTGTGGATCGAGCCGCGGTTGGGAATCCGGCTCACCCAACTGGGGACAGCGGATTCGGAGGGCATCGTGCAGGACGGCATGCTGCCGGACGGATCCGCGATCCGGTGGAGTTTCCGGGACATCGGGCCGGATTCGTTCCGCTGGTGCGACGAACGCAGCAACGACGGGCGGAACTGGCGGCTGTACCAGGAGTACCGGGCCCGCCGGGTGTGACGGCTAGCTGCCCTGCACCCACTCGTCGTAGAACGCGGGCATCTCGGATGCTTTCCCGCCGAACTGCGGGTCGCGCTTCTGCAGAAACGCGCGGACGCCGTCGTTGCCGTCGCCGATGCTGGTGTAGAACATCGCCAGCGAATCGATCCGGTGCGCCTCGATGGGGTGCGGTTGGGCCGAATTGCGGTAGAGCATCTGGCGCATGAAGGCCACCGACACCGGCGAGCGATTCTTGGTCCATGCGTCGGCCAGCGCCCGGGCCTCGGTGAGCAGCGCCTCCGGTTCGTGAACCGCGCGAACCAGCCCGACGTCGTGCGCGGTGGCGGCGTCGAGAATGTCGGCGCTGTACACCAGATCCAAAGCCGTTGGCATCCCGACGATCCGGGGCAGGAACCACGTCGAGCACGCTTCCGGGACGATGCCCAGCTTGCCGAAGACCAGGCCGATGCGCGCGGTGGTCGACATCAGGCGGGCATCCATCGCCAGCGTCATCGTGGCGCCGATGCCCACCGCCGGCCCGTTGATCGCCGCAATCACCGGTTTGCGGCAGGCGTAGATCGCCAACGTCACCTGGCCGCCGGTGTCGCGTACCCGGCGCAGCTCCGGATCGTCGGGGTTGGCCATGTCGGCCAGCGACGGGGTTTTCGATCCGTCGAGACCGAACACGTTGCCGTCGCTGGACAGGTCCATGCCGGCGCAGAATGCGCGGCCCGCACCGGTGACGATCACCGCCCGCACCGCGTCCTCGTCGTTGACGGCGGTGAAGGTGTGCTGCAGCTCCGCAGCCATCTCGACGGTGAAGGCGTTCAGGTTGGCCGGGCGATCCAGAACGACGGTGAGGATGCCGTCCTCGATTTCATGCCGCATCGTGGTGAAGTCCATGCCCTGAGGCTAGTAGCTGGTCGGTTTCCCCCGGCGAGCAGACGCAGAATCGCACTGGGACGGCTGTTTGTGTGCGATTCTGCGTCTCTCTCGAAAATAGAGGTGACCCCAAGCGGGTGACCCGGTGGCCCCCGGGTGTTAGGCAGCGTCGGTGAGTGGTTCGAGAGTGACTTTGTATCCCAAGGACTCCAGTTGCTTGATGGCTTTGGTCTTGGTTCGCCCGGGCTGGTGGCGGGTGTAGTAGTCGGCGCCCGGGTCTTGGTAGAAAGCACCGTTTACCAGCATGTTCCAGGCGTCGGTGAGCATCTTGTGTTCGAGGCTGACGAGCGCGATCTGGGCCCGCCCCGACGGGCCGCGGGTGGTGCGCCGGGTCTGTAAGGGCCGGTTGCCGGCGATGCGCCGGAAGCGGGCGCTGTAGTAGGTGTCCTTGCTGCGGGCCGCTGAGAGGGCCGCGACGCCGAGGGCAGCCTTGAGGTGACGGTTACCGGGGCGAATGGCCGCGGATTTGACGCGGCCCGCTGATTCGTTGCAGCCTGGCGCTACCCCGGCCCACGACGCCAACCGCTCAGCGGTAGGGAACACGCTCATGTCAGCGCCGGTTTCGGCGATGAACACATCGGCAACGATGCAAGAAAACCCCGGGATGCTCATCAGCAGTTCCCGGACGCCACGAAAGGGCGCAATCGCCTCCTCGATGCGCTCGTCGAGGCGGGCAATGTCGGCGCTGTGGGCGTCGATGCGATCCAAATACAGCCGCGTCATGAACGCGTGATGCTCATTGAACCGTCCGCGCAGCGCCTCGGTCAGCGCGGGGATTTTCTCCCGCAGCCGCTGTTTGGCCAGATCAGCCAGCACCGCCGGATCACGCTGTCCCGCGATCAGCGCCTCCAACATCGCCCGCCCGGAAACCCCCACGATGTTGGAGGCCACCGCTGAGAGCTTGATCCCGGCATCTTCAAGCAGCTTCTCGAGCCGCTGGATCTCTTTGGTGCGCTCACGGGTGATCACCGTGCGCACCCGGGTCAGATCCCGCAACACACGAATCGGTTCCGGCGGCACAAACGACGCCCGTACCAGCCCGTGCGCCCCCAGATCGGCCAGCCACATCGCATCCGAGACATCGGTCTTACGGCCGGGCACGTTGCGCACCGCATGGGCGTTGACCAGCATCACGGGCAGCGCGTCGTGGAGCAGATAGTAAAACGGCTTCCAATAATCCGACGTCGACTCGATCACCACACAGCTCACCTGCTCAGCGATCAAATGCTCCCGCAACGCCAGAATCTGCTCGGTCGTTGACCCCCACGTGCTCACCGACGTCGTCGTGGCGCGCCGACCCCGGCCCTGAACCCGCACACACACCTTGACGTCCTTCTTGGAAACATCAAGACCAGCACACCGCGGATGAACCACCTCCATGACCGATCACCCCTTCCCGACAAAACTGTTGTTATCCAGCGTGTTCCGGGGAGAGCGAAACAGAAACAGGAGTCTCTCTCGCGTGCTCGCAGGCAACAATCCACCACCCCCGCACAACACAGGGGCGCCCTCCAGCCACCAAGCTGCTCGCCGTGCTCACCGGCAACACAGACGCAACGGGGTCAACCGAAACACCCCTCAAGCGTCAACCCGGCCGACGCCCGCTGCAACCACTTCACCAAGCCGAACGCCGCACCAAATTTTCAGACTCCACCACGGGGCCAAGCCCCCTGGATAGCTGCTCGCGCGGAGTGGCGGCGCGGTGGAGAACTAGACGCCGGTGCGGGCTTCCTTGGCCGCGGCGACCATGTTGCGCAGCGAATCGGTCACCTCGTCGGTCCTACGGGTCTTGAGCCCGCAGTCGGGATTGACCCACAGCCGTTGCGCGGGGACCGCGTTCAGCGCTGCGCGCAGCGACGCCGCCATCTCCTCGCTGCTGGGCACCCGTGGTGAGTGGATGTCGTAGACCCCGGGCCCGACGCTGTTGGAGAACCCGATCGCGTTGAGGTCGTCGAGCACCTCCATATGCGAGCGGGCCGCCTCGATCGAGGTGACGTCGGCGTCCAGGTCGGCGATCGCCCCGATGACCTCGCCGAACTCCGAGTAGCACAGGTGGGTGTGGATCTGTGTGGAGTCAGCGACCCCGGAGGTCGCCAACCGGAACGCACCGACCGCCCAGTTCAGGTAGGCGGCCTTGTCCGCGTCGCGCAGCGGCAACAGTTCGCGCAGCGCCGGCTCGTCGACCTGGATCACCGCGATGCCGGCGTCCTGCAGATCCACCGTCTCGTCGCGGATGGCCAGCGCCACCTGGTTGGCGGTGTCGGCCAGCGGCTGGTCGTCGCGGACGAACGACCAGGCCAGGATGGTTACCGGACCGGTCAACATGCCCTTGACCGGCTTGTCGGTCAGCGACTGCGCGTAGGTGGCCCACTGCACCGTCATCGGATGCGGGCGGGCGACGTCCCCGTAGAGCACCGGCGGACGCACGCAGCGGCTGCCGTAGGACTGCACCCAGCCGTTGGCGGTGGCGAAGAAGCCGTCCAGCTGCTCGGCGAAGTACTGCACCATGTCGTTGCGTTCCGGCTCGCCGTGTACCAGCACATCCAGGCCAAGCTGCTCCTGCAGCTCGATCACGGCGGCGATCTCGGCCTGCATCCGGCGGGTGTACTCCGCGTCGTCGATCTCCCCGGCGACCAGCGCGGCGCGGGCCTTGCGGATCTCGACGGTCTGCGGGAAGGACCCGATCGTGGTGGTTGGCAGCGGCGGCAGGTCCAGCCGCTCGTCCTGTGCCTCGCGGCGCGCCGTCGCCGATCCACGGTGGGCGCCGGCGGCGGTGATCGTCTCGATGCGCGCCCGCACCTGTCCGTTGTGCAGGCGTGGATCGGTTCGGCGCGACGCCACAGCGGCCGCCGAGGCGGCGAACTCGTCGGCGACCGCGTCACGCCCGTCGCGCAGGGCGCGCGCCAACGTCACCACTTCGGTGACCTTCTCGGCGCCGAACGCCAACCAGCTGCGCAGGTTGTCGTCCAGGCCGGTTTCGGCGTCCAGGGTGTAGGGCACGTGCAGCGTGGAACACGACGTAGACACAGCCACCGCGCCCGCGCTGCCGAGGGTGGACAGCTTGCCCAGCGCGGCTTCCAGGTCGGTGCGCCAGATGTTGCGTCCGTCGACCACCCCGGCGACCAGGGTCTTGCCGGCCAATTCGGGCACCGTGGCAACCGAGGCCCCAGAGCCGTAGACCAGGTCGACGCCGATCGCCTCCACCGGGGTGCGGGCCAGGGCCGCCAGCCCCGCGCCCGGCTCACCGAAGTAGGTGGCGACGAAGATCGCCGGCCGGTTGGCCGCCGAACCCAGCACGGTGTAGACCCGCTCGGCCAGGGCGGGCGCCTCCGCGGCGATGTCGGTGACCAGCACCGGCTCGTCCAGCTGCACCCAGTCCGCACCGGCCTCGGCCAGCTTGCCCAACAGCTCGGCGTAGATGTCGGTCAGTTCGTCGAGGCGGAAGATCGGTGCCGGCGCATCGTCGACGGCCTTGCTCAACAGCAGGAAGGTGATCGGGCCGATGATCACCGGGCGGGCCGGAATACCTTGATCCTGAGCCTCTTTGAGCTCCGTCAGCACCTTGGTCGGATTCAGCGCGAACTTCGTGTCAGGCCCGATCTCGGGCACGATGTAGTGGTAGTTGGTGTCGAACCATTTGGTCATCTCCAGCGGGGCGATCTCGTCGGTGCCCCGGGCCGCGGCGAAGTAGCGGTCGAGGTCGTCGGCGACACCGGCCACCCGGGCGGGCAGCGCACCCAACAGGACCGCGGTGTCGAGCATCTGGTCGTAGTAGGAGAAGGTGTTCACCGGCACCGAATCCAGACCCGCCTGCGCCAGCGCCGCCCAGGTGTCGCGGCGCAGGGTGGCGGCGGTCGATTCCAGGTCGGCGCGGCTGGTGCGACCGGCCCAGTAGCCCTCGGTTGCACGTTTGAGCTCGCGCCGCGGTCCGATGCGCGGTGAGCCGATGATGGTGGCGGTAAACGGTTGAGCGCTCACAAGTTCGTCCTTCACTCGCGGGGGTGGTCACCGCCGGCGGACGCAAACCGATCCGGTCACGGCCCATGCTGACGGGATAGCAGGTGCAACCGTGACGGCCGGACGCCCATTCCACGAGGCGGTAAGCCGCCGGACGCGGCGCGCCCGGCACAGCTGGCAGGTCTTCGGACTCACAGGCACGCACCGCTGGGTGCTCCTACTAGCCGTCGCTTCCCAGTCCTTCGACCAGTGCCGTTGACGGCGGTCGTTCCTGCTTACCGCTGCGGGACAGTCCCGGATTCTCACCGGGTTCCCTCTCGCGACGCATACGCCTCGCTCGATGCTGACGCCGCACAGGCGCCGTCAGCAGACCAGCTGCGCTTTGGAGATTACCCCGTGAACGCACTGCCGCGATCACCCCTCCGATTTTCCGGCGAGGCCTTCGCACGCGCCTCGAGTCAAAGGTCCCGTCGGCTGGCCAGCGCCTCGGCGATGGGCACGTCACCGTCGTTGAATTCGATTGTGCGCCGGATCGTCGTGCCGTCAGCCAGGGCGGCGGCGACGACCCGTGCGACGTTCTCCCGTGACACCTCACCTTTCCCGGCCTCCGGACCCAACGCGATGCCGCCGGTGGCCGGCTCCAGGGTGAGCCGGCTGGGCCCGAGCACCGTCCAGTCCAGATCGCTGGCCCGCAGATGAGCATCGGCGGCGGCCTTGGCCTCGGCGTACGGGAAGAAGGAGTTAGCCTCGGGCACACCGTGATCGGGCCCAGCGCCGAAATAGGACACCATCACGAACCGGCGCACACCGGCCTGCCCGGCGGCATCGACGACGCGGATCGCCGCGTCCCGGTCCACCGCATAGGTGCGGGCCGGGTTACCGCCGCCGGCACCCGCGCTGAACACCACGGCATCGTGGCCGGCCAGCAGGTCGGCCAGCGCGGCGGTGTCCAGTTGCTCGATGTCGGCTACCAGGGGAGTGGCGCCGGTTGCCGCGACCTCCTCGGCGTGGTCGGGGTTGCGGAAGACCGAGGTGACCTGGTCTCCGCGGTCGCTCAGGATGCGGGTCAGCTGCAGGGCGACCTTGCCGTGACCGCCGATAACGACAATGCGTGCCATGTACCCGACGCTACCCGCCACGACGTGGGCACGCGATCGGCCGGACCCTTCCGATGGGAACAAATATTAGTTTATAGTCTGGCGTGATCCGCAAAGGAGCCACCGCGAGATGTTGACCCTGCGCTTCGACATGCGCGCTCCCGCGGCGGGAGCGCCGACCGCGGAGCTGTACGCCGCAGCGATTGAGATGTGTGGCTGGGCAGAGACGCGCGGCGCGATCGCCGCGGTGCTTTCCGAGCATCACGGGACCGAGGACGGTCACCTGCCGTCGCCGCTGGTGCTGGCCGCGGCGATCGCCGCCCGCACGAACGCACTGGCGATCATGCTCGCCGCCGTGGTGCTGCCATTCTGGGATCCGGTCCGGCTGGCCGAAGAGATGAGCGTCCTGGACATCATCAGCAAGGGGCGCGTGGCCTACGCCTTCGGCCTGGGTCACCGTGCCGAGGAGTACGCACACTTCGGCATCGACATGCACCGGCGAGGCCGCTTGGCTGACGACAAGTTGACCCTGCTGCTGCACCTGTTGCGCGGTGAGCCGGTGCACCACGATGGCCGCCGCATCCATCTGACGCCGCCGTGCGTGACGCCCGGCGGTCCGTCCATCATGATCGCCGGCGGCAGCGCGCCGGCGGCCAGGAGAGCGGCTCGTCACGGACTGGGATTCATCGCCCAGACGAATTCCGGTGGTCTCAAACAAATTTACGAGGACCAGTGCAGGGCCCACGGCAGGGAGCCGGGGCCGGCGCGGTTTCCCGACGACGACGCGCCGACCACGGTGTTCGTCGCCGACGACGTGGACCGCGCCTGGTGCGAGCTCGGCCCGTATCTGCTCCACGACGCGGTGACCGCCGCACAGTACCGGCACGGCGACGACACGGTTGCCAGCATCTCGCGGGCCGCCAGCGTGGACGAATTGCGTGCCGCGCCGGGCCCCTACCGGATTTTCACCGTGGACGAAGCCGTCGGGCATCTGCGCACCGGCCGCAGCCTGCCGCTGCTGCCGCTGTGTGCCGGTCTGCCACCCGCATTGGCCTGGCCGTATCTGGAACGTGCGGCGTCGGCTGTGGCTCGAGCTGGGGGTCACGCATGAATCCGAAGACCCGAGTGGTCGTGTGGGCGACCGGAGGCGTCGGCTCCATCGCCATCGACGCTGTCCGGCGTCGCCCGGACCTGGAACTCATTGGCGTCTGGGTACATTCCGCGGACAAGGTCGGGCGCGACGCCGGCGAGCTGGCCGGAGGCACCGCGATCGGGGTCGCGGCGACCCAGGATGCCGAGGCGCTGATCGGGCTGCGGCCGGACTGCGTCGTCTACGCCGCAAACGGGCCCGACCGCGACGCCGGCGCGGTGCCCGACTATCTGCGGCTGCTCGAGGCCGGAATCAACGTCGTCTCGACGACGTCGACCAGCCTGGTGTACCCGCCGAGCTATTTTCATCCCACCTGGCGAGAACAGCTCGAATCCGCGGCGTTGGCCGGTGGCGCCTCGTTCTACGTCTCCGGTGTCTTCCCGGGATTCGGCTCGGATCAGCTGGCACTGGTGCTGGCCACCCAATCAAAGACGATCCGAACTGTGACGGTGACGGAGATCGCGCTCAACGACCACTACCCGGTCGCCGACGTCATGATGGACGGGATGGGATTCGGGCGCCCACTGGACTTCGAACCGATGCTGAGCACTCCCGGCTTCATCGAAATGGCCTGGAGTGCACCGATTCACCTCATCGCGCAGGGGCTGGGCGTTGAGGTAACCGAGGTTCGCGGCTCGCTGGAGCGCCGCGTCACCTCGCGCGAGATCGAGGTTGCCTTCGGCACGATCACGGCTGGAACGTGCGGTGCCGTGTGCACCAGGGCGGCCGGCGTCATCGACGGTCGGGAAGCCATCGTGGTCGAGCACATCATCCGGATGGCTCGCGACGTGGCACCTGAGTGGGCGACCTCGGAGTGCGATGCCACCTACTGTGTCGACATCGACGGCGAGCCCGACATCCACTGCTCGATGACGCTGGGAGCTGCCGAAGGCCACGGCGCCGGCAGGGGCGCGATGGCCGCCACCGCCATGCGCGTCGTCAACGCGGTGCCCTACGTGGTGGACGCGGCACCGGGACTACTGAGCTCGCTTGACCTGCCGATCACGCTGCCCCGCAACGCGATCTGAGGCTACCTGCCGGGCCCGTTGGGCCACTTGAGCAGTGAACCCCCATCGACGCGGATCTGTTGTCCGGTGATGTAGCGGGCGTCGTCGCTGGCCAGGAAGACCCCGAGGTTGGCCATGTCTTCGGGCTCGACATACGGGATCGGCATCGCCTGGAAGATGGTGAACAACGGCTCGGCGTCGGCACGGGTGGCCTTTTTGCCCTCATTGGTCAAATCGGGGCGGAACATGGAATACATGCCGTCGTTCTGCAGCAGGTGGGTGTTGCAGTTGGTCGGATGGATCGCGTTGATCCGGATCATCCGCGGCGCCAGGTGCAGGCACATCTGCTCGACGTAGTCCATCACGATGCGTTTGCTCCACCCGTAGCCGGCGCCGCCGGGGCCCATGTTCGGGTTGTCGGTGGTGCCGGTGATCATTCCGGCGGTCGACCCGGTGACGATGATCGACGAGCCGTCGGGCAGGTGCGGAATCGTGACCGCGACGGTGTTCATCACGCCCAGCAGGTCGACGTCGGAGGCGTCGACGAACTGCATCGGGTCGGGTTTGCCCATCGCCATCGGCAGGATGCCCGCATTGGCGACGACGATGTCGATCTTGCCCAGATCGGCAATGCCTGCCTCGACCGCGTCGCGCAACTCGTGGCGCTCGCGGACATCGGCGATGCGGGCCACCACGCGCCGGCCGAGTTCTTTGACCGCTCTTTCGGTTTCGGCGAGGTCATCGGGTGTGGCCAGGGGATAGGGGTTGGAATCGATCTGGCGGCAGATGTCGATCCCGATGATGTCGGCGCCTTCTTTGGCCATCGCGATCGCATGCGCGCGACCCTGGCCGCGCGCGGCGCCGGTGATGAATGCGACCTTGCCGCTGAGTTTCCCGGACATGCACCCTCCATGGTTGCTGAACGCAGACCGAACCTATGTGATGCAGGCGGTTTAATCAATACCTTCTGGAACAAAACTTTGGTAGCGCCCTATGCGCCTCCCGCGGAACCGCTATGCGCTGGCGTCGCGAACGGTCACTCCGCGGACCACGGTGTCGCGGGCCAGCAGCAACGCCGCCCGGGTCCCCTCGGTACGGACAATGTTCTCCGGCATCCACAGCACGTCCATCACGCAGCGGGACAGCAACTCCAGAGACGGCGTCTCGATACGGATGTCGCCGGATCGGGTCCCGTCGGAGAGCAGCGATTTCAGTTGTCGCAGCCGGGTGGTGAACGCCAGGCCGGGGTTGGGGCTGTCCGGGGGAGTGTGGCGCATCCAGGCCAGCTGAATCTTCCACTCGTCGGGGAACTGATCGAGTGCGTTGATGTTGACCCAGATCAGCGCGTCGAGCTTCTCGATGGGTGTGGCCTCGGTGCGCAGCACGGCGGCGAATCCACCGCCGGCCTTGGTGCCGAAGGACTCCATGATCGACGCCAGCAGCTCGTCCTTGGAGCCGATCAGCCGGTACACGGTTCCGGTCCCCATGCCGGCCGCGGCGGCGATGTCGCGGATGGTGGTGACCTCGTAGCCTTTGCGGCCGAACTCCGCGCGGGCCACCGCGCGGACGTGGGCGGCCTTGTCGTCGGCTGCCGAGGTATCGGCCCAGGTCGCGATGGCTTCCTCGGCCGCCGCGAACGCCGCGGAGGCGTCCAGTTGGTCATCGCTGTGGGGCTGGCTGGCCAGTCCCTGCAACATGATTCGGCATAAGAGTGCCGCGGTTTGGTCGGCCGCGGCCTTCTGGCGGATCACGTCGAGCCCGACATGCATCATCGACTGACACATCCGGTCGGCCAGGATCGCGAGATCGAGGTCCGGCCTGATGTAGCCGCTCCACTTGCCGGCCCGCAGCGTCTGCAGCATCGCCAGCTGGACAGCGGTCGGCGGCTCCTGGAGCAGCTTGATCAGCTCCGGGTTGGAGCTGGGCGCGTCGTAGAACGACATCTGCAGGGCGGCCCGGTGCGCGACCGCGCAGCGCGCGATCTCCGACCCCAGGGCGATGATCGCCTCAGGGACCGGCTGGGCTCCGGGTTGGTCGAGTTTGCCGTCGGCGAGTTCGCCGATGCGTTCCAGATCGGCGTGATAGCGCCGGACCAACTCGACCAGGATCGCTTCTTTGGATTCGAAGTGGTGATAGAGGCTGCCGGGCAGGATGCCGGCGGCGTCGGCGATCTCCTGCAGGGAGGTGCGCAGACCCGTCGCGGCGATCAGTGCGGCAGCCGTCTGCAGGATCTCGGTGCGGCGGGTGCCGTCGTCGTAGGCCCCGGCGGAGGTTGCCGCCCCGGATGACTTTTGGCGCCCCACAACACCTCCACTGCTCCCGCTATCAGCTGGGATTCACCCGGGCCGTTGCTGACCGAACATTTGGTAAAACGCTACCAGAAGGTAACTGCGTGACCGGTGCACTCGCGCCGACGGCCGAGCGTGAAGTTAGGTTCACGCTCGGCGGTAGGGTCGGCGGTTACCGTGGCTGGTTCGGCACACCCGGAAACAGCTGCTCGGTGGGTCCGGCGGTCACATACCCGCCCAGCTTGGTGACGAGGTGGGGAGCGAAGACCGCGCCGTACAAGCCGTTGCCGATGACGACGACCGCGACAATGGACAGCAGCGACGCCTGCAGCCGGGACTTGGCCCGGCTGTCGGCCCACATCTCGATCACATTGCGGCCCTGGGCATCCGTGCGACCCAGCAAGTAGGTGAAGACCATCATCTGCACCCCCATCGCCACCGAGTCGTAGATCGGGTACTGGTGCACCGTGCCTTCCCGTAGCGCCAGCCCGGGAATCACGTAGCCGTAGTGGAAGATACCGAGCCGGGCACCGAGCATGGCGTTGAAGAAGAGCGCCCAGCAGAAGCCGACGACGAAGCCCACGGTCAGCAGCGTGGTGGGTCTGCGGCAGTGGAACCGTGCTGCCACCCAGCGGCCGAGCGCCGCACCCAGCACGGCCGGCAGCACGAAGTAGGAGATGTAGCCGACCGGCACCGACGACGGCAAGCCGCCCCAGGTCATGTTCAACGGCCACCAGGAGGGCATCCGGGGGAGGGCGGCCGGGAACTGTGCGTACATCGCCCAGTCGTAGGGCGCCTCGATCCACGAGAACGAGATCGCCGAAATGCAGAGCAGCAGCAGCGGATGCAGACGGTGCTGGCGGATGCTCAGGTACCCACCGATGAGGACGAACGAGATGCCGCCGAGGTAGGCGAACGCCAGACCCGCCTTCACCAGCGGCGTCAACTCGGAGATCATCGCCGCGCCTCCGGGTCGTAGCGCAATACCAGGCCGAATATCAGAGCGATCAGCCCGAACAGCGTGCCCAGCATGATGAGAGCGCCCATGACCCCACCTCTTTCGATCAGGTAGATAGCAGATGCTATCTTAAGAGGGTGCATCCGTCGAGTGTGTTCTCGGGAGTGAAATCCGGTGCCTCAGGCAGATAGGGAGCAACGTCCGGCGACGCGCCGGCCCCGTGGCGCGCCGCGCGGCCTGCTGCTCGATGCGGCCCGAGATCTGTTCGCCCGCCAGGACTACCGCAGCACCACGACACGCGAAATCGCCCAGGCGGCAGGCGTCACCGAGGCTGCCCTGTTCCGCCATTTCGGTTCGAAGGCGGCGCTCTTCCGGGAGGCCCTGGTGCTGCCGTTCACCGGGTTCATCGACGAATTCGGCCGGACCTGGCAGTCGCTGGTCCCCGAAGAAACCAGCGAGGCGGAACTCGCGCGGCATTTCGTCGGCCAGCTCTACGATGTCTTTGTCGAACACCATGGTCTTCTGGTCACGCTGATGACAGCGGATGCGCTCAGCCCGGAGGACATGGCCGACGCCGGCATCGCCGATGTCCGGCAGGCACTGGCCCTACTCGGCCGGATCAGTGCCGAGGGTATGAACCTGCGCGACATCGGGTCGGCGCACCCCGACCTTCCCGCCCACTCGACAGTTTCGATGATCGCCGGAATGGCTGCGTTGCGGTCGACCTACTTCGGGTCCGACCAACCGCCGCGCGAGGTGATCGTCGAGGAACTCACCCAGGCCAGCCTGCACGGCTTCCTGCATCGCAACGACTGAGCACCCCCGAAGGGACCCGAGATGACCAACGCCGGCACGACCGAGCTGTACTACGACCCCTTCGACTACGGCATCGATGACAATCCGTATCCGGTGTGGCAGCGGATGCGTGAGGAAGCGCCGCTGTACTACAACGAAAAGTACGGCTTCTACGCGCTGAGCCGGTATGAGGACGTGGCGCGCGAGCTGCCGAACTGGCAGACCTACCGGTCCGGCCGCGGCACCACCGCCGACATCCTGTTAGCCAATCTGGAGGTGCCGCCGGGCATTCTGCTGTTCGAAGACCCCCCGCTGCACGATCTGCATCGCCGTCTGCTGTCGCGGGTGTTCACCCCGCGGCGCATGCTCGCGGTGGAGGACCTGGTCCGCGACTTCTGCGCCGGTGAACTGGATCCGTTCATCGGGGCCGGCGGATTCGACTTCGTGGCAGACCTCGGTGCGATGATGCCGATGCGGACCATCGGTTACCTGCTGGGCATCCCGGAAAAAGATCAAGAGGCCATCCGTGACCGCAACGGTTCGCTGATCGAGATGGCGCAAAGCGGCCAGCCGGGTGATCTCACTCAGAAGATTTTCCAGGACAGCGTGGTCATGTTCGCCGAGTACATCGAATGGCGCGCCGCGCACCCGTCGGACGACTTGATGACCGAGTTGCTGCAGGCACAGATCGACGAACCCGACGGCACTCGGCGCCCGCTGTCGCGCACCGAAGTGCTGTCCTACACCGCGATGATCGCGGGTGCGGGCAACGAGACCACCGCCCGGCTGATCGGCTACCTCGGACAACTGTTGGCGGAGAACCCCGATCAGCGCCGTGAACTCGTCGCCGATCCGACCCTGATCCCCGGTGCGATCGAGGAAACACTCCGCTACGAGGCCCCCTCCCCGGTGCAGGCCCGCTATGTGGCCCAGGACGCCGAGCACTACGGGCACCGGGTGCCGGAGGGTTCATTCATGCTGCTGCTGAACGGATCCGCCAACCGGGACCACCGCCACTTCACCGACCCGGACCGTTTCGACATCCACCGCCAGGGCAGTCACCTCAGCTTCGGGCAGGGGGTGCACTTCTGCCTCGGCTCGGCGCTGGCCCGGCTGGAGGCCCGCGTCGCCCTCGAGGAGGTTCTCAAGCGCTGGCCGGAATGGGATGTCGACTATGCGGCGGCCGAACGCGCGCACACCGCCAGCGTGCGCGGCTGGGCTCGGCTGCCGATCGTGACCCGATAGGCCGGTGTGCTGCTGAAATCGACGTCCTAATTGACTTATAGCCCCGGATATCGGCTGTTTTCGAAATTTACGCGTCGATCTCAGCGGAAACGGATCATACGGCGGTGACGCCGAGGCGTTCGCACACGCCGAACACCTCCGCGAAGATGGAGTCGGGCACCGTGAACGGCTCAGTCGCGGAGATCTCGGCCAGATGCGACGCGACATCGTCAGCAGTCGGGTCGCTTCCCGGCTCGGCCAGCCAGCCGTCACCGAGACCGACGAACACCCGCGCGAACCGCCCCGCGCAGGCGGAATAGTTGTGATGCGTCAGGGTGCAGTCGCGACTGGCCAGGTACGTCACCATCGGAACCACCAGCTCGGGCTGAATGATCTTCAGGAATCCGGCCTCCTCAAGGGCTTTCGGGTCGCCGACGGTTTCGGTGACCATCCGCGAGTAGCCGAACGGCAGCACCGTATTCGCCAGGATGCCATGGGGCGCGCCCTCGATCGC
This sequence comes from Mycobacterium sp. NGS50, assembly GCF_059812545.1. Lineage (NCBI taxonomy): Bacteria > Bacillati > Actinomycetota > Actinomycetes > Mycobacteriales > Mycobacteriaceae > Mycobacterium > Mycobacterium sp. NGS50. The sequence continues at coordinate 125,412 of NZ_JCALCW010000012.1, read as the reverse complement.
GATCACATTCGCCAGCCCGACCAGCCCGGCTTTGGCCGCCGCATAGTGGGCTTCCAGCGGTTGGCCGAACATGCCACCCGATGACGAGATGAAGACGAATCGGCCATAGCCCTGTGCTTTCATCGCGCGATAGGCGGGCTGGCTCAGAAAGAAGCCGCCGTCCAGGTGCACGCGCAGCATCCGCCGCCAGTCGTCCACCGACATTTCATCGAACGGAACACTGTTGAAGATGCCGGCGTTGCTCACCACCGCGTCCACGCGGCCGAAACGATCGAGCGCGGCCGCCACGATCGCGTCCCCGCCCTCGGGGGTGTCCACCGAATCGTGCGAGGCCACCGCCACGCCGCCGGCAGCCAGGATCTCCTCCACGACCAGGTCGGCCACCCGGGTGTCCGCGCCGTCTCCGTGCATCGTCCCGCCGAGATCATTGACCACCACCGACGCGCCGCGGCGGGCGAGTTCGATCGCGTAAAGCCGGCCCAGGCCCCGACCCGCGCCGGTGACGACAGCGACCTGGCCCGCGAAATCGATCATCGGAGCCACCTACTCCCGTCATTGACTGCGGTCGCAGCGGACTTTACGGTGGAACAATAATTTGGTCAACCGGAGGGGTGAGGGAACGCGTGGCGCACCAGCTGGACGGGGTCGATGCCCTCAAGCGGTGGAACATGCTGGCGTCGGCACTTTCCGGGCGCGCATTGCAGGTGGCCGGCGCCGACGCCGGTCAGCCGGCGTGGACCGACGGCAAGACGGTATTCGTCGACGCCACCGCCGACCCGGGCCGCCAGCTGCGCGCCGTCACCGTGCAGGCATGCCTGCTGGCGGCGGGCAGCCTGCACGCCGACATCGTCCGGAAGCTGAGCGGCCGCCGGACACTGGCGAACCGGTATCTGGCGATCGAGGGACACCGGGCGCTGGCGGCCAGCGGTGACCTGTTGCCGCCCGGACTGCGTTCGCTGGTCGACCACGACGTCGCCGCTCGCAGCGACGCCCCGGCCAGCTCGCTGGCGTTGGCGCGCAGCGGTGCCGACATCACCAGCTGCCCAGACGCATTCGGGGTCATCCGGCCGCGAAAACTGCTGACCGCACGCGGCGAGAGCGAGGCGAACGGTGCGGCGGGCACGCACGCGCCACGCAGGCAGACCGCGTCACCGGCCGACCTCGACGATGACCGCGACGAGGCCGAAGACGTGAGGGATCCCTTCTCCAGCCCGGTCGGCGGGTCAGGTGCCGCGGGTCGGCTGGTCGCCAAGATGCTGGGCGTCGTGCGGCGCCTCGGCGGCAACGGCCCGCCCGGCGCGGATGCACCCACGCACCGGACCCGATCGGGCAGGCGCGGCGCCGGCTCGGTGATCTCGACCGCCGGCTACGGCGCCGAAGAAGACAGCGCACCCAGCCGCGGGGCCGGGACCTCGTATCCGGAATGGGATGTTCACCGCGGCCGGTACCGGCCGAACTGGTGCACCGTGCTGGATGGCGCCCCGCGCCACAACGAAGCCGCCCCACTGCGGCTGACCGAGAGCGGATTGCGGCGCCCGCTGGCGCGGCTGGGCGTGGGACTGGACCGATACCACCGCCAGCCTCAGGGCGACGACGTCGATATCGACGCGGCGGTGGAGGCCAGGGTGGAGGCGATCGCCGGTTCGGCGCCCGACGAGGCCGTCTACCTGGACAGCCTGCGTCGCCGCCGCGATCTTTCGGTACTCATCCTGCTCGATGTCTCCGGCTCGTCGGCTGAACCCGGTGCCGCCGGTCACACCGTCCATGAACAGCAACGGGCCGTGGCCGCCGCGTTGGCGAAAGCGCTGCACGATCTGGGAGATCGCGTCGCGCTCTACGCGTTTCATTCCCAGGGCCGATCGGCGGTCCACGTCGCGCCGGTCAAGCAGTTCGACGACGCGCTTGACGCGTCGGCGTTGCGACGGCTGGCCGGGCTTTCGCCGGGCGCCTATTCGCGACTGGGCGCCGCGATCCGGCACGGTGCGGCCGTGCTGGAACGTCGCGGTGGCACCCCGCGACGACTACTCGTCGTCCTGTCCGACGGTTTGGCCTACGACCACGGCTACGAGCGGGCCTACGGCGCCGCCGATGCGCGCCGTGCGTTGGCGGAGGCCCGCCGCCGCGGCACCGGGTGCCTGTGTTTGACCATCGGTGCGGCCACCGACGTCGAGGAGTTGCGCCGGGTGTTCGGCAGCGCCGCGCACGCGACCATTCCTCGGCCGGACCAACTCCACCAGGTCATCGGGCCGCTGTTTCGTTCGGCGCTGCGGTCCGCCGATCTGCGACGACGTGTTGCGTGAGCAGAAGGGTATCCACGACATGGCAACTGCGGCACCCGGTCCGCGCCCGTACTACGTCCCCGTCGCCGACGAGGAGCACGTGTTCAAAGCGGCCTTCCGGCAAGGGCTGTCGATTGTGCTCAAAGGCCCGACCGGATGCGGGAAGACCCGGTTCGTGGAGGCGATGGCCTACGACCTGGACCGGCCGCTGATCACGGTGGCCTGCCACGACGATCTGACCACCGCAGACCTGGTGGGCCGCTATCTGCTGCGTGGCGGTGAGACCGAGTGGGTGGACGGCCCGTTGACGCGGGCCGTCCGCGAGGGGGCGATCTGCTATCTCGACGAGGTTGTCGAAGCCCGCCAGGACACCACGGTGGTGCTTCACCCGCTGGCCGATCATCGCCGCCAGCTGCCACTGGAGCGCCTGGGGGTGACCCTGCAGGCCGCGCCCGGGTTCGGCCTGGTGGTGTCGTACAACCCCGGTTACCAAAGTGTCCTCAAAGACCTCAAGGACTCCACTCGCCAGCGCATGGTCGCCATCGACTTCGGTTTCCCCACTCCCGACGTCGAGGAGAAGATCGTTGCGTGCGAAGCCGGCATCGCGCACGACCAGGCAGCCGACCTGGTGCGGCTGGGACAGGCGATCCGCCGGCTGGAGACCGGCGGGCTGCGTGAGGTGGCCTCGACGCGGGTGCTGATCGCCGCCGGACGGCTGATCGCCGAGGGACTGGGTCCACGAGAGGCGGCGCGGGCAGCGGTAGCCGGTCCGCTCACCGACGACTCCCTGGTCACCAGCGGACTGGTCGAGATGATCGACGTGTACCTGGCCGGCCAAGCCCGACAGGATGATTGACGATGCGGCAGTCCGCGCGCTAAGGTCTGAACAAATTTTAGGTTCACCGCGCGGCGAGAGGGCCACGGCGCCGCGTCGATGGAGGTGAGATGTCGTACGAGAGCTCCGCCGAGCCGATCAAAATCGGCTATCTGATGGATTTCCGGCTTCCTGAAGGCTTTCCGAAGACCTATTTCGAAGACCTGACCCAGCCCTTCGACCTGGTCTTCCAGCAGGCCACCGAACAGGGTCTGCTGGACCGGCCGGTCCAGATCATCTACCGCGAGGTCGAGGGCCTGCCCAAGGGGTCGGTCAAGGCGGTCATCGACGCGTACGGCGAACTGTGCGACGAGGGGTGTCTCGCGGTGTTCGGCCCGCATATCACGGACAACTGCGTGCCGACCCGCGAGGCCATCGAGGACCGCTTCAAGGTGCCCTGCCTGAGCGTCACCGGATCGGACGCCGCGCTGGGGGAGTGGTTCTTCTCCTTCCCGCAGGGATCGCTGACCGACGAGCCGATCTTCTGGACGGACCTGTTGGCCAAGGCCGGCCACACCGAGGTCGGGGTGCTCAAGGAGCAGTCGCTGGTCGGCGAGACCTACCTGCAGAACTTCCGGAAGGCGTGCCAGCGCAAGGGCATCCGCATCGTCGCCGAGGCGACCATCGCGCAGACCGCGCAGGATGTTTCGCAGGCGGTGCGCGCCCTGCATGAAGCCAAGGCGCCGGCGATCGTGCACTGCGGCTTCGGATTCGGGATCGTCTTCATCAACCCCGCCTTGCAGGAACTGAACTGGGACCCGCCCCGGTTCACCAGCACCGCGTTTCAGAATGCGTGGATCAACCCGATCATGTGGAACGCGTTCATGGGCTGGGTCGGCATCGACCAGTACGACGAGGGCAACGCGGTGGGTCAGAGTTTCCTCGACGAATACCAGCAGGCGTACGGCCGGCGCCCGGAGTGGTGCGTGTCGGTGGTGAACCGCGACGTCGCGATGACGCTGGTGCGGGCCCTCAGCGATGCGCATCCGCTCAGTCCGCGGGGCGTCAAAGAGGCCCTGGAACGGGTGAAGATGATGCCCGCCGCCTCCGGCGCACCGGGAACCCGGGTGTCGTTCGGCAACTGGACACGCCGGGCCTGGATGGGCGCCGGCTATCTGGTGGCCCGCAGGCTCGACGCCGACGGCGTCAACTCCCATCTCGTCGACCGTTTCGGAGAGGAATAGACCGATGACCGCAGAGCAGACAGCGCCGTCCGCCACCGCGTCAGCCGTCGAACCCAAACGCGGCTCGCCGTGGGTTCGGGTCTGGGCCCTGGCCGGGCTGGGTGTGCTGGTCTTCTTTCTCGCCAATGCCCGCACCGGGTTGGACTCCGACCGGGTCCGCGTGTCGCCGATCACCGGGCCACCGGAACGGCCGGTGAAGGTGTTGTTCGGATTCGAGCACTGGCTCGGGCTGCTGGAGGCGTTCACCGTCGTCGTGATGGTGCTCATCACGGTCACCTACGTGGTGGCGTGGCGTCGGCACCCGTATCACCCGATCCTGCTGATGGGGATCGTCACGACGCTGATCGTCTGGCAGGACCCGATCATGAACTGGGGGCCGTTCGCGGTCTACAACCCCGAACTGCATCACCTGCCCGAAGACTGGCCGCTGGTGTCGCTGTCGCCGACCGTCGAGCCGTTTGTGGTGCTGGGCTACATCATGTTCTACCTGGCGCCCTACTTCCCGGGGATCTGGCTGCTGCGCAAGATTCAGGCGCGCCGGCCCGTCGACTCGTTCGTGTGGCGTCACCCGCTGATCAGCCTGGCGATCTGCATCCTGCCGTTCGGGATGATCCTGGATGCGGCCCTGGAGATCACCCTGGTGCAGACCGGAATGTACATCTATTCCCAGGTTCCGATCGGGTCGATCTTCGTCGGCCAGACCCACCAATTCCCGTTGATCGTGGAGATTCTGGCGGTCAACTTCGTGATGGTGCCGGCCGGGGTGCTGCTGTACCGCGACGACACCGGGCGCACCGTGGCCGAGAAGCTCGCCCAACGGGCCAAGATCTTCGCCAGCCGGCCGACGCTGGGGATGTTCATGGTGATGCTGGTGCTGATCAACATCGGCTACTTCTGCTACGGCGGTACCTTCGCCCTGGTCAAAGCGGCGCATCTGTCCCGCACCGTTGCCTGCCCGTGGCCGTATCCGGAAGCCAAAATCTATGACCCACAAGGCTTCTACGAGAAGGAAGGCCAGCCGGGTCCATACTCGGTCGGCAAATGGGCGACCTGGCAAAGCGGCCAGCCGAACGGACGGCCGGATGTCCAGCCGCCGGCCGACGGCGGCCGGTGCGGGCCGGGCAATGGGTGAGACGCGCAGCGTCGTCATCACCGGCGCCTCGCGCGGGCTCGGCTTCGCCTCTGCGGTCGAGCTGTATCGCAGGGGGTGGCGGGTCGTCGCCGCCATGCGGTCCCCGGAGACCGGGCTGGCGGCACTGCGTGAAGCCACCGGCGCGCGCGACGACGACCCCCGGTTGATCGGTGTTCCGTTGGACCTGACCGACTCCGCATCGGTAGCTGCCGCCGCCAAGGCCATCGAGGCGGCCGTCGGTGCTCCGCATGCTGTGGTGCACAACGCCGGGATATCAGCCGCCGGCATGGCTGAGGAGACACCGGCGGACCTGTGGGAGAGGATGTTTCGCACATCCGTGTTCGGACCGGTGGCATTGACCAACGCGCTGCTACCGGCGATGCGCGCGGCGGGGCGGGGACGCATCGTCGTGGTGTCCAGCGCGGGCGGTGTCCGCGGCATGCCCGCCACCGCGGTGTATTCCGCGGCCAAGGGCGCATCGGAGCGGTGGGCTGAATCGCTGGCCAACGAGATCGCACCGTTCGGGCTGGGCGTGACCATCCTGGTGACCGGAACCTACGACACCGAGATCATCACCGATGCCGGGACCACGGATTGCCGCGATCTCACCGGCCCCTACGCGCGCCACCACGGCACCATGGATCGGCGAGGACGGGCCGCGATGAAGCGTGCCGCCCGCTCGCCGCAGCGGTTCGCGGCCGGACTCGCCGCTGCCCTGGAATCCAGGGCGGCGTTCGTTCGGCGGCCGGTGGGCCCCGACGCGCGCATGTTGCTGATCGCCAACCGCCTGCTGCCCGCGGCGGGATTTCATCACATCATCCGCCTCATGATGGGGCTGCCTCGATTCGGTGCTCTCACGGACAGGGATACACATGGCTGACACCCCTCGGTTCGAGTCCAGGATGATGATCGACGGCCGGCTCGTCGACGGCCAGGCGGGCACGTTCGTCAACCTCAACCCGGCGACCGAGGAGCCCCTCGGCGAGGTCGCCGATGCGTCGACAGCGGACATGCGTCGCGCCATCGACGCCGCCCGCCGCGCCTTCGACGACACCGACTGGGCGGTCAATCACGCGTTCCGGCAACGCTGTCTGCTGCAGCTCCAGGACGCGTTGGAAGCCGAGCAGGAGGAGCTGCGCGAGGAGCTCATCCTCGAAGTCGGTTGCCCGCGGGCCATCACCGCGGGCCCCCAGCTCGACGCACCGCTGTCGGACGGGCTGCGATACCCGGCCCAGCTGATCGACAGCTATCCGTGGGAGACCTCGCTGGGTGACGCGTTCGTTTCGGTGACCGGTGTCAACACCACCCGCAAAGTCTGGCGCGAAGCCGTCGGGGTGGTCGGGGCCATCGTGCCGTGGAACTTCCCCTTCGAAGTCACCATCCACAAGATCGGTCAGGCGCTGGCGACCGGCAACACCGTCGTGCTCAAGCCCGCACCCGACACCCCCTTCAACGCCACCCGGCTGGGGCGGCTGATCGCCGAAAACACCGACATCCCAGCGGGTGTGGTCAATGTAGTCACCGCCTCCGACCATCTCGTCGGCGAAGAGCTGACGCTCTCACCCAAGGTGGATCTGATCTCCTTCACCGGGTCCACCGTCGTCGGGCAGCGGATCATGGAAAAGGGGGCCGCGACCATGAAGCGGCTCTTCCTGGAACTCGGCGGCAAATCGGCGACAATCGTGCTGGAGGACGCCGATCTCGCGCTGGGCTGCATGATGGGTATCGCGCCGTGCATGCATGCCGGGCAGGGCTGCGCCAACCCGACGCGGCTGCTGCTGCCGCGGTCACGCTACGACGAAGGCGTCGCCATGCTGGAGGCGATGTATGCCGGCATCGCGCCGGGTGACCCGCAAGACGCCGCCACGCTGTGCGGACCCGTCATCTCGGACAAGCAGCGCAACCGGATTCGCGGCTACATCCAGAAGGGCATCGACGAGGGCGCCCGGTTGCTGGTCGGGGGAACCGAGGCTCCCGATGGTTTGGACCGCGGGTATTACGTCCGGCCGACGCTGTTCGTCGATGTCGACAACGCGATGACGATCGCCCAGGAAGAGATCTTCGGCCCGGTGCTCGCCGTCATTCCGTACGACGACGAAGACGACGCGGTGCGTATCGCCAACGACAGCCCCTACGGTCTGGCCGGCAACGTCATGTCCGGGAGCCTGGACCACGCGCTCGCGGTGGCCAAACGCCTGCGCGCCGGCTTCATCGGCCTCAACGGCGCGGCCGGCTACGGCGCCGACACGCCGTTCGGCGGCTACAAGGCCAGCGGCGTCGGACGTCAGAACGGTACCGCCGGATTCGACCAGTACACCGAGATCAAGTCCGTCGCATATCCCGCCGGATAAAGGAGCAATTGTGCAGTTGTTTGACGATCTGGACGATTTCGGCGCGTTCGACGATGTGGTGTCCGGCGATGTCCGCGACCCCTACACCGAACTCGCCCGGCTGCGCCGCGAAGAGCCCGTGCAGCGCATCGACATGTCGGTGCTGCCGCACGAGGAATCCAAACCGGTGTTCATCGTGTACCGCCACGAGGACGTCATCGCGATGCTGCGCGACAACGAGACGTTCTCCTCGTCGATCATCATCGACGCGTTCGGTGACGTGCTGGGCAAGCACGTGATGTTGGGTATGGATGAACCCCAACACGGCCGGCACCGCGCCCTGGTGTCAAAGGCGTTCTCCCAGAAGGCGCTGGCCCGCTGGGAAGACGAGCTGGTGGGCCGGGTCGGCAATGAGCTGATCGACCGGTTCGTCGGGCGCGGCAGCGCGGATCTGGTCAAGGAGTTCACCTTCGACTACCCGACCCAGATCATCGCCGGGCTGCTGGGCTTGCCGCAGCAGGACTTCCCGCAGTTTCAGCGCTGGTCGATCTCGCTGCTGTCGTTCACCATCAACCCCGAACGCGGCCGCGCCGCGTCGGAGGCGTTGCGCGACTACTTCAGCCCGATTCTCGCCGCCCGTCGCGATGACCCGCGCGATGATCTGATCAGCGGACTGGCGCAGGCTGAGATCGACGGGGAGAAGTTGTCCGACGAGGAGATCTTCTCGTTTCTGCGGCTGCTGCTGCCGGCGGGCATCGAAACCACCTATCGGGCCTTGGGCAATCTGTTGTTCGGCTTGCTCAGCCACCCCGATCAGCTCGACGCGTTGCGCGCCGACCGGTCGCTGCTGGGACAGGCGATCGAGGAGGGGGTGCGCTGGGAGCCGCCGCTACTGACGATCACCCGGGTCGCCGCCCGCGACACCGAACTGGGCGGCGTGGCGATCCCGGCCGGTTCTTCGGTGATGCCGATGATGGGTGCCGCCAACCGTCAAGAGGACCGACACCCCGATCCCGACCGGTTCGACATCATGCGCCAGGCCCGGTCGCACACGGCGTGGGGCCACGGCGTGCACGTCTGCCTCGGCATGCACCTGGCCCGGCTGGAGATGCGGGTCGCCCTCAACCTGCTGTTCGACCGGCTGCCGAATCTGCGGCTGGACCCCGAGGGTGGCGACGTCTACATCCGCGGCCAGGTATTCCGTTCGCCGACAGCGCTTCCGGTGCTGTTCGGAGACTCATGACCGAGCTGCGGTTCGACGGGCGCGTGGTGGCCATCACCGGCGCCGGCCGTGGGGTGGGGCGCAGCCACGCCCAGCTGCTGGCAGCCAAGGGCGCGTGCGTCATCGTCGCCGACAACGGGGGAGGCATCGACGGGAGCGGCACCTCCTCGGCGCCGGCCGACGACGTGGTGCGCGAGATCACCGCCGGCGGCGGAAGCGCGGTCGCCTGCTGCGCATCGGTCGCCGAACAGGAAGGTGCACAAGCTATTATCGGCACCGCGATCGAGGCATACGGCCGTATCGACGCGGTGATCAACAACGCCGGCATCCACGACCCCGGGCTGTTCGCGGACCTGTCGGCGGAGCAATTCCACAGCATGCTGAACGTTCACTTCATCGGTAGCCTGCTGGTCGCCCGGGCCGCCTGGCCGCACTTCGTGCAGGCGGGGTACGGGCGCGTCGTCAACACCGTGTCCGAAGCGATGCTGGGCGGCATCACCGAATTGACCAGCTACGGCGCTGCCAAGGGCGCTGTTTTCGGGCTCACCCGTAACCTGGCGACCGAAGGCGCCGCCCACGGCATCCGGGTCAACGCCATCGCGCCGCGCGCCTACACCCGCATGTCGGCGTCGCACTCGGACTCGGTGGCGGCCCAGCTGTCCATTCCCAAAGAGCTGATGGACACCGTCAATGCCAGCATGCCCCCGGACTTGTGCGCTCCGGCAGCCGCATTCCTGGCGCATCACGACTGCCCGCTCAACGGCGAAGTGCTGCAGATCGGGATGGGCAACGTCGCACGCATCGCCGTCGTACGCACCGCAGGGATCACGAAATCCCCGCTCACCGCCGAGGATATCGCCGAAAACCTCGACACCATCATGAACGTTTCGGACGCCCAGGTGGCCGAGGTCACCGAAATGGTGCTGTGACTGGCTCAGGAGGCCTGCAATGAGCGACTTCGACTCGATCGACTTCTTTACCGACCAGTCGTTGATCCCGGATCCGTACCCGTACTTCGACCATCTGCGGGCCAAGTGCCCGATGGTGCACGAGCCGCATCAGGGAGTGCTCGCGGTCACCGGTCACGCCGAAGCCCTTGCCGTGTACCGAGACCCGGCGTTCTCCTCGTGTGTGTCGGTGGCCGGGCCGTTCTCCGGGCTGCCGTTCGAACCGTCCGGCGACGATATCGGGGACCTCATCGAGGCGCACCGCGAGCAGATCCCGATGAGCGAGCACATCGTCACCCAGGACCCGCCGTTACACACCCGCACCCGCGGGTTGTTGAGCCGGCTGCTGACGCCCAAGCGGCTCAAGGAGAACGAGGACTTCATGTGGCGGCTGGCTGACGAACAGCTCGACGAGTTCGTCGCGCGCGGCCGCTGCGAGTTCATCGAGGACTACGCCAAACCGTTCTCGATGCTGGTCATCGCCGACCTGCTCGGGGTGCCCGCCGCCGACCACCACGAATTCCGCCGGGTGATGGCCAGCGAACTGGTCGGTGCGGTCGACGAGGACGATCCGGTCCACCACAACCCGCTGCAGTGGCTCGACGACAGGTTCTATGCCTACATCGACGACCGCCGCAATCAGCCGCGCGACGACGTGCTGACCGAGTTGGCGCAGGCCAAATACGAGGACGGGTCGACCCCCGAGATCATCGACGTGGTGCGGGTTTCCACCTTCCTGTTCGCCGCCGGCCAGGAAACCACGGTCAAGTTGCTCAGCGCCGGACTGCGGGTGATCGCGGAGCGTCCCGAGATCCAGGCGCTGTTGCGCAGCGAACGCGACCGCATCCCGGTGTTTCTGGAGGAGACGCTGCGCACCGAAAGCCCGGTCAAATCACACTTCCGGATGGCGCGAACCACAACGAAAGTCGGCGACACCACGGTGCCCGCCGGCACCACCGTGATGTTGTTGCCCGGGGCCAGCAACCGCGACCCGCGCAAGTTCGAGGACCCCGACCAGTTCCGCGTCGACCGGACCAACGTGCGCGAACACGTGGCGTTCGGTCGCGGGGTGCACTCGTGCCCGGGTGCGCCGCTGGCCCGCGCCGAGGGCCGGATCTCGCTGAACCGCATCCTGGACCGGATGGCCGATATCCGCATTGACGAAGAAGTGCACGGCCCGCCGCAAGCCCGCCGCTACAGCTACGAGCCGACGTTCATCATGCGCGGCCTGCAAGAGCTGCACCTGCGGTTCAGGCCGGTCGAGTGAGCAGCACCAACCAGATGGGCCGGTCGGCGGATTGACAGAATCTGGGCTGCCGTCGCGATGAGTTTCGCCCTCCGATGAAGTCTGATCTGCATGGGCACACTCATCTATGGCTTCAACGTGTCGGTGGACGGGTACATCGCCGACGCACAAGGCAGCATCGACTGGTCCGAGCCGAGCGAAGAACTGCACCAGTACTGGAACGATTTCGAGAGGGAGACCGCCCTGTCGTTCTACGGCCGGCGGCTCTATGAACTGATGTCCGCGTACTGGCCGACCGCCGACACGGCCCCGGATGCCACCCCCTTGATCGTTGATTTCGCCCGCATCTGGCGCGACATGCCCAAGGTCGTGTTCTCGCGCACCTTGGAGTCTGTCGACTGGAACTCCCGGCTGGAACGCGGCGACCCGGTCGAGGTGGTGACGAAGTTGAAAGCCGAGACCGACGGCAGGCTCGAGGTTGCCGGCGCGACGCTGGCGGCACCGATCGTGCAGGCCGGACTGGTGGACGAATACCGCATCGTGGTCGCGCCCACCGCCGTGGGTGGCGGAACCCCGTTCTTCCCGACCCTGCCGTCATGGATCTCGCTGCGACTGCTGGAGAACCGCACCTTCCCGGGTGGCGCGGTCCTGCTCCGCTACGAGGCGAAACACGACTGATCGGACGGGACAAACGTCGGGTCCTCGGCCACCCCGGCTGCGGCCCTCCCAACCCGTTGGTCAACAATCGGAGGCACACCGAACATAAGGAGTGTGTCATGGCTGACGCCGTCATCGTCGAGGCAGTGCGTTCCCCGATCGGCAAGCGCAACGGCGGCCTGTCCGGGGTGCATCCCGCCGAATTGTCCGCCCAGGTCCTCAACGGCCTGGTCGCCAAGGCCGGCGTCGACCCGGAGCTCGTCGACGACGTCATCTGGGGCTGCGTGATGCAGGCCGGGGAGCAGGCGCTCGACATCGGGCGGACCGCGCTGCTGGCGGCCGGCTGGCCGGAGACCGTTCCGGGTGTGACCGTGGACCGGCAGTGCGGATCCAGCCAGCAGTCGGTGCACTTCGCGGCCGCCGGTGTGGTCGCCGGCCACTACGACGTCGTCGTCGCCGGTGGGGTGGAGTCGATGTCGCGGACCCCGATGGGGGCGTCCCTGGCCAACGGCGGGCACCCCTACCCCGAGGCGTTCCGGACCCGCTACACCCAAACCCCCAACCAGGGCATCGGCGCGGAGATGATGGCCGCGCAGTGGGGCTTTGACCGCAGCGCCGTCGACGAGTTCTCGCTGGCCTCGCACGACAAGGCGGCGGCCGCCCAGGACGCGGGCGCCTTCGACGACGAGATCGTCGGCATCAAGGACGCTGACGGCAACGTGGTGCTCAAGGACGAGGGCATCCGCCGCGGCACCACGCTGGAGAAGATGGCCCAGCTCAAGCCGGCGTTCAAGGAAGACGGCGTGATCCACGCCGGTAACTCCAGCCAGATCTCCGACGGCTCGGCGGCGCTGCTGTTCATGTCGGCGGAGAAAGCCAAGGAGCTGGGGCTCAAGCCACTGGCGCGGGTGCACACCGCCACCCTGGCCGGCGCCGACCCGGTGATGATGCTCAGCGCGCCGATCCCGGCGACGCAGAAGGCACTGAAGCGCTCCGGGCTGTCCGTCGACGACATCGGTGCGTTCGAGGTCAACGAGGCGTTCGCCCCGGTCCCGATGGCCTGGTTGGCCGAGATCGGTGCCGCCCCAGAGCGGCTCAACCCCAAGGGCGGTGCGATCGCGCTGGGCCACCCGCTGGGCGGGTCCGGCGCCCGGATCATGACGACCCTGCTCTATCACATGCGGGACAAGGGAATTCAGTATGGCCTGCAGACCATGTGTGAGGGTGGCGGCCAGGCCAACGCCACCATCCTGGAGCTGCTGTGAGCGAGGCGGGTGCGCTCACCGAGCGCCGCGGGAACGTTCTGGTCATCACCATCAACCGGCCCGAGGCGCGCAACGCGATCAACGGCTCGGTGAGCATCGCCGTCGGCGACGCGCTGGCGCAGGCGCAAGACGACCCCGAGGTCCGTGCGGTGGTGATCACCGGCTCGGGTGACAAATCGTTTTGCGCGGGAGCCGATCTCAAGGCGATCTCCCGCGGGGAGAACCTGTATCACCCCGAGCACCCCGAGTGGGGATTTGCCGGCTACGTGCACCACTTCATCGACAAGCCCACCATCGCCGCGGTCAACGGCACCGCGCTGGGTGGGGGCACCGAGTTGGCGTTGGCCAGTGACCTGGTGGTGGCCGAGGAACGCGCGCAGTTCGGGCTGCCCGAGGTCAAGCGCGGCCTGATCGCCGGGGCTGGTGGCGTTTTCCGCATCGTGCACCAGCTGCCCCGCAAGGTGGCCCTGGAGATGCTGTTCACCGGCGAGCCGATCAGCGCCGCCGATGCTGCCCGGTGGGGGATGATCAATCAGGTCGTCCCGGACGGCACCGTGCTGGAGGCGGCGCTGGCGCTGGCCGAACGCATCACCGGCAACGCGCCGCTGTCGGTGCAGGCCAGCAAGCGCATCGCCTACGGTGCCGACGAGGGCGTCATCCCCGACGAGGAACCCGGCTGGGATCGCACCATGCGGGAGTTCCGCACGCTGCTCAAGACCGAGGACGCCAAGGAAGGTCCGTTGGCGTTCGCGCAGAAGCGGGCCCCGGTCTGGAAGGCCCGCTGACTGAAAACGGCCCCGTAGCTGACATACCACCCCGAAAATGGGGGGGTGCGCGGCTGGGGCGGCAATCTCAGTCAGGCCACCGGCGACCGCGGCAGCATGTTGGGCCGCAACAGGAACCGGGTGTCCAGGGTGGCGCCGCCGACACCACGCGCCGCGGAATTGGTCAACGGCATCACCGGCGGCACGCCGCCGGCCGCTTCGGCTGCACTGACTGCGGGGGTCGCGGCGCTCGGTAGTGCCGCCGACACCGGATGGACCGCGGATGTCGCCGCGGTCCAGGTCTGCGGCACCGACATCCACCCGACGGTGCCGGCTTGACCGAGCCCCGCCGACACCGGAGCGACGCTGCCGATGCCCAGGCCGGTCAGTGCGGTCGAGCCCAGCGCGTTGGCCGCGGTACTGGCGGCCACGGTGGATGCCGCCGCGCCCACCCCGGCACCCATCGTCTTTGCACCGGTGGTGCTGCCCTGCATCAGCATCCGCATCAGCATGCTCATCGGCATCATTGCCATCCGCAGCGGCATGGTCAGCGAACTCAGTGAGGACAGCGACCCCAGTGACGACGAGCCCGAGGCCGTGCCCGGGTCGGCGCCCGGCGCGGCCAGGCCGCTCAGCGTCTGCGGCATGGTGGACACCAGCTGCGACAGCGCACTCTGGGTGCCCGCGTCCATCGAGGTGCCCACGCCCTGGTCGACGGCAGCGGCCGGGTTGGCGACCTGCTGCGGCGCGGTGAACGGCGTCAGGGTGGTGGCGGCCGCCGAGTTGGCGGCATAGCCGTACATCGCCGTCGCATCCTGAGCCCACATCTGGGCGTAGTGGGCCTCGGTGGCCAGGATCGCCGGGGTGTTCTGGCCCAGCAGATTGCTGGCGACCAGCGACATCAACAGGGCGCGGTTGGCTTCGATCACCGGGGGCGGCACCGTCATCGCGAACGCCGCCTCGTAGGCGGCCGCGGCGGCACGGGCCTGGGTAGCTGCCTGTTCGGCCTGGGCTGCTGTGGTGTTCATCCACGTCGCGTAGGGGGCGGTCGCGGCGGTCATCGCCGCGTACGACGGTCCCGTCCACTGCACACCCAACCCGGAGATCACCGATGAGTAGGAGGCCGCCGTCGTCTGCAGGTTGGCGGCCATCTCGTCCCAAGCCGCCGCGGCAGCCAGCAGCGGACTAGCGCCGGGGCCGGAATACATTCGGGCCGAGTTGATTTCCGGCGGCAACGCCCCGAAATCCATGCGTTCACCCCCAGCTGTGTTGACCTGTCCCTCACACGCTACGAAGGTGCTGGTCAGCGGTCGGCTAGCGAAAGGTAAACGGGTGATTTACCTTCGCCGGAACCCGCTTTGATGTGGATATGATCGCCGGCATGGCGCAACTGCTGGTGGTCGAGGACGACGAGACCATCGGCCGACTGCTCAGCGAGGGTCTGCGCACGCACGGTCACGAGGTGCGCTGGTGCCGGTCGGGTCGCACCGCACTACGCGAAGCCGCCGTGCAGGAATTCGATCTGGCGTTGCTGGACCTGGGCCTGCCCGACCTGGACGGGGTCGAAGTCTGCCGGCAGCTGCGTACCGCCCAGCCGGGTTGCGTGCTGGTGATCCTGACCGCCCGCGACGCCGAGATCGATGTGGTCGTCGGTCTGGACGCCGGCGCCGACGACTACCTCACCAAGCCGTTCCGCTACGCCGAGCTGCTGGCCCGCGTCCGCGCCCATCTGCGTCGCGGCACCGCTGCGGTGGCCCCGGCGGAGGCCTACGTCGTCGGTGACCTGGTGGTCGATCCCGCAGCCCGTACCAGCAGCTACGGACGTCATCCAATTGAGCTGCGGCCCAGGGAGTTCGACCTGCTCGCCCGGCTGGCGGCCGAGGCTGACACGGCGCTGTCCCGGGAGACGCTGATCGCCGATGTGTGGGATGAGAACTGGTATGGCTCAACGAAAACCCTGGATGTGCACATCGGGATCCTGCGCCGAAAGCTGACCGCGGCGGCCAAACTGCACGGCGCGGATCCCGCGGCCGCGCCGCAGATCACCACCCTGCGCGGTTACGGCTACCGCCTCGATTCCCCCGGGCAAGGCGATGCGTAGGCGCATCGTCACGCTGGCCATGCTGGCGGCGACCCTGGCGACCAGCTTGTTCGGGGTCCCGTTGGCGCTGTCGGCGGCCCGCTACTACCGCGTCTCGGAAGGCAACAAGGTCGAACGCGCCGCGAACAAGGCGGCGATCCAGGTTGCCGCCGACATGTTCCACGGCCGCTTCGTCGACCAGATCCCGCAGTTCGAACCCGGCACCGGGGTGGCGATCTACACCGCCGACGGCCGGCTGGTCGCCGGTGAGGGCCCCGCCCCCGCCGATTCCATCGTCAGCCGCACCCTGGCCGACAAACGCGTCCACCGCTCCACCCGGGACGGGCAGATTACCGCCGCGGTCCCGATCACCGACGGTCCGCGCATCGTGTTCGTCGCGCGCTCCGCGTCCTCCACCGACGAGTTGCGCAGCCGGATCGCGCAGGCGTGGGCGCTGATGCTGGGCCTGGAAGCCGTCGTGCTGGCCGTGACGTGGCAACTCGCGCGCTGGCAAGCCCGACGGCTGGCCCGCCCGCTGGAACACCTGGCCGGTGCCGCCGGCGCGCTCGGCGACGGTGATTTCAGCGTTCGGGCCCAGCCCAGCGGCATACCCGAGATCGACGCCGCCGGCTGTGCCCTCACCCAGACCGCCGAACGCCTCGGTGACCTGGTCGAGCGGGAGCGGGCCATCACCGCCAACGCCTCCCATCAGCTGCGCACCCCGTTGACCGGGCTGCGGCTGGGGCTGGAAGCCGCGCTGGACTCGCCGCATGCCGACCACCGCCAAGCCATCGTCGACGCGGTGGCCACCACCGAACGCCTCGCCGACACCATCGAGGATCTGATCGCCCTGGCCCGCGACGACACCAGCGGCAGCGACCCGCTGGCGCTGGACAGCCTGCTTTCCGAGGTTTCCGAGACGTGGCGTCCTCGCCTGAGCGCCGCCGGGCGAGAACTGCAGGTATCGGCCGATCCGGGACTGCCGCCCACGCTGGCCTCGACCGCCGCCGTACGCCAGATCCTTGCCGTGCTGATCGACAACGCCAGCCTGCACGGGGTGGGCACCGTCAGGGTTCACGCCCGCGACGCGAGCACGGTCACCGCGATCGACGTGGCGGACGAGGGAACCGGGCTCGACCAGGACCAGATCGATCTGCTGTATCGGCGCTCCACCCGCGGGCATGGCATCGGGCTGTCGTTGGCCCGCGACCTTGCTGAGGCCGAAGGCGGACGGCTACGGCTCAGTGGCCGCACCCCGACGACGTTCACGCTCTTCCTGCCGGCCGCGCCCGAGGAGGACTGAGCCTGCACCGTGGGGGCGGTCGGCGTTTCGGCCACCCGCTGACTCGTCGGCCGCTACGTTGGACCCTGTGCGGATTCTGGTGACCGGAGCCACCGGCTATATCGGATCACGACTGATCACACAACTTCTCGCGGAAGGCCACCAGGTCGTGGTCGCCAGCCGAAACCCGGCCCACCTGGGACGGTTCGGTTGGTGCGACGACGTGCGGGCCGTGCTGCTCGATGCGGCCGATCGTGCCTCAGCGTGGGCGGCGTTCACCGTCGCCGGCCCCATCGACGTCGTCTACTACCTGGTACACGGCATCGGTCAACCCGGCTTTCGCGCGGCCGACAACGCCGCGGCCGGCAACGTCGCCGACGCGGCCAAGGACGTCGGTGTACGACGCATCGTCTACCTCGGCGGCTTCGTGCCCGACGACACCAAGGACCTCTCTGAGCATCTGGCCAGCCGCGCCGAGGTCGCCGCCGCGCTGAGCATCGACGGCGGCCCCGAGGTGGTGTGGCTGGGCGCGGCGATGATCCTGGGCGCCGGGTCGACGTCATTCGAGATGCTGCGCTACGTCGGGGACCGGTTCCCGCTGCTCCCCAGCCCGAGCTGGATGGACCACGCGCTGGACCCGATCTCCATCCGCGACGTGTTGTATTACCTGGTGGCCGCCGCCGACGCGGCGGCGGTACCGCCGGGTGCCTACGACATCTGCGGACCCGACACCACGACCTACGCCGGGCTGCTGACGGCTTATGCCCGGGTGTCGGGCCGATGGCGCGCCCGGATTCCGGTGCCCGGCATCGATACCGCGGCGGCCTCCCGGTTTTCGACTGTCGCGCTTCCGGTGCCCGACGGGCTGGCAGCCGACCTGGTGGCCTCGATGAATCACCCGATGTCGGCCTCCGACACCCGGCTTGCTGATCTGGTCGCCGACCCGCCCGGCGGACTGCTGTCCTCCCAGGAGGCGATCACCCGTGCGCTCGCCAGTCCAGGACCCCGCCCCGTCAACGACCTGGACGACCCGCATCACCTCGCCGACAGCGACCCGACGTGGGCCGGTGGCGACACGTTGCGCATCCGGCGGCTGGCCGCAGCCATCACTCCGGCGTTGGTGCGGCCCGGCCTGGGATTGGTCAACGCCGTCCCCGGCCCGGTTGCCGGCCTGATCCGCACCGGCCTGGACACGCTGATCAACCTGGCGCCGGGACGGCCGGCATGACCACCCCGCAGCGGGGACTGATTGGGGAGTTCTGCGACATCATCACCAATGTGGCTGTGCCGCACCACGAGCCACCCGTCGTCGTGCTGCGCCGCCGGGTGGTGGTCGCCGTCGTGATGGTGGCCGGCGCGGGTGTGCTGGGCTACGCACTGACCAGGAATCCCGGTGAATCCTCCTTCTACTGGCTGACTTTGGCGCTGGCCGGGGTATGGAGCGTGGGTGCACTGGTGTCCGGGCCGCTGCATCTGGGATGTGTCCGGTTCCGTGGCCGCTACGAACGACCGGTGTTCACCGGTGTCGGGATCGGCGCTGTCCTGGGTGCGGTATTCGTGCTGGGCGGGCTGGTGGCCAAACAGATCCCGGCCGTGGCCGAATTGGTGAGCAAGGTGTTGGCGTTCGCCCACCAGGGTGAGTTGCGACTGGTAGTGGCGGTCACATTGGTCAATGCGGTCGCCGAGGAGATGTTTTTCCGCGGCGCGCTCTACACCGCGCTCGGGCGTCATCGGCCGGTCGTGGTATCGACGGTGCTCTACATCGTGGCAACCATGGCCAGCGGCAACCCGATGCTGGGTTTTGCGGCGCTGATCCTTGGTGCCGTGTGCGCCGTCGAACGCCGTGCGACCGGGGGAGTGCTGGCGCCGATACTGACCCACCTGGTGTGGGGGCTGATCATGGTGCTGGCGCTGCCACCCATGTTCGGGGTTTAACCCGGCGGCCGGGCCCAACACCTCTCGATCAGGTGTTGCAGCGATCACTTGAGTCTGAGCGGCGTGTTGGGTACCAAACCGCACACTCGGTCAGATTTTCATCCTCACCACGGGGCGAAGGCCCCTGGGGGGACAGCTCGCGCGGACTCAGCGGTCGGTGAACACCGGGTCCCGGCGTTCCTGGAAGGCCCGGGCCCCCTCGCGGAAGTCGTGGGCGTTCAACAGGATCGACTGCCCGACGTATTCGCGGTCCAGTGCGCCGTCCAGCTCACTCAGGGTGGCTGCGTTGATCGCCTGCTTGGTCTTGGCGAACGCCACCGCCGGCCCGCTGGTCAACCCGGCCAGCACCTTGTCCACCTCGGCGTCGAACTCCTCGGCCGGATACACCGCGCTGACCAGGCCCCACTCCAGGGCGTCGGCGGCGGGCAACCGCTCGGCCAGCAGCGCCATCCGCATCGCCCGGATCCGGCCGATCGCCGCAGCCACCAACGCCGATGCGCCACCGTCGGGCATCAATCCGATCTTGGTGAACGCGAGCATGAAAAATGCTTTGTCGGAAGCCAATACCAGGTCGCAGGCCAAGGCCAGCGACACTCCGACGCCCGCGGCCGGGCCCTGCACCACGGCTACCACCGGGCACGGCAGCGCCGCGATCGACCGGATCGCGCGGTTGGCTTCGACGATGATCACCGTCGGTACGCCGTCGGCGGCATCCTCTGCGCTGATGCCGGCACCCGAACTGAAACCGCGGCCGGCGCCGCCCAATCGCACCACCTTCACGCGCGGATCGGTGGCGGCGGCCTCCATGGCATCGGCGATGCCGGCCAGCACCGGGGTGGTCACCGAGTTGAGGCTGTCGGGACGGTTGATGGTCACCGACAGCACGCCGTCGGCCAAGGAGACGGACAACCCCTCGACGGGTGCCAGCGTGTCGATCCCGGAAGCAATAGCGGTCATGGGCCTCACCTTAAGCGGGCGGGTGCAGCCGCTTAACAGGTGGCTGCGAAGATGCAAAGCACACACCAGACGACGAGGAGGTCGGAGATGGCGGGACCGTTGGCGGGTTTGCGGGTTATCGAACTGGCGGGTATCGGACCGGGCCCACATGCGGCGCAGATTCTCGGCGACCTGGGTGCCGACGTGGTCCGCGTCGACCGGCCACCGAAATTCGGCTCTGAACCCTCCAAAGACACCATGCTGCGCAACCGGCGCTCGGTGACCGCCGACCTGAAGTCTCCGGAGGGCCGCGACCTGGTGCTTAAGCTGGTCGCCAAGGCCGACGTGCTGATCGAGGGCTTCCGGCCCGGCGTCACCGAGCGGTTGGGGCTGGGGCCCGAGGACTGCGCCAAGGTCAACGAGCGGCTGATCTACGGGCGGATGACCGGCTGGGGGCAGACCGGGCCGCGCAGTCTGCAGGCCGGCCACGACATCAACTACATCTCGCTCAACGGCCTGCTGAACTCGATCGGCCGCAAGGGCGAACGGCCGGTGCCGCCGCTGAACATGACCGGCGACTTCGGTGGCGGATCGCTGTTTTTGCTGGTCGGGATTCTCTCCGCGTTGTGGGAGCTGCAGACCTCCGGCAAGGGCCAGGTCATCGACGCCGCCATGGTCGACGGGTCGAGCATGCTCTCGGCGATGATGTGGAGCTTCCGTTCGCAGGGACTGTGGTCCGACGAGCGCGGGGTCAACATGCTCGACACCGGCGCACCGTATTACGACACCTACACCTGCGCCGACGGCCGCTACATGGCGGTGGGTTCGATCGAGCCGCAGTTCTACGCCGAGATGCTGGACAAGCTGGGGTTGGATCCCGCCGAGTTGCCCGCCCAGAACGACGTGAGTCGCTGGCCGGAGCTGCGCGCCAAGCTGACCGAGACGTTCGCCGCACACGACCGCGCCCATTGGGCCGAGGTGTTCGCCGGCTCCGACGCCTGCGTGACACCGGTGCTGGCGTTCGGCGAGGTCGAAATCGACTCGCACATCACCGAACGCAACACATTCTACGAAGTGGACGGTTACCTGCAGCCGATGCCGGCGCCGCGGTTCTCCCGCACCATCCCCGAGACGCCGCGTCCGCCGGTGGTACCGGGGGCCGACAACGACACCATTCTCACCGACTGGGTATAGTCCCAACCAACTGGTAGGTCGACACCGAGGTCGGCCGCGCCGGAGGGAAGGGATGGCGGGAAAAGTGCAGATCAAAGACGCGGTAGCGGTGGTGACCGGCGGGGCGTCGGGCCTGGGCCTGGCGACCACCAAGCGGCTGCTGGATGCCGGCGCGCAAGTGGTGGTGATCGACCTCAAGGGCGAGGACGCGGTGAAGGAGCTTGGCGACCGAGCCCACTTCGCGCAGGCCAATGTCACCGACCCCGACGCTGTCGGCGCCGCTCTGGATGTCGCGGAAACGCTGGGCCCGGTGCGGATCAACGTCAACTGCGCGGGCATCGGCAACGCGATCAAGACGCTGAGCAAGGACGGCGCGTTCCCGCTGGACGGGTTCCGCAAGGTCGTCGAGGTCAACCTGATCGGCAC
Organism: Mycobacterium sp. NGS50; assembly: GCF_059812545.1. NCBI lineage: Bacteria > Bacillati > Actinomycetota > Actinomycetes > Mycobacteriales > Mycobacteriaceae > Mycobacterium > Mycobacterium sp. NGS50. The sequence goes on along the minus strand of NZ_JCALCW010000012.1, from coordinate 103,680 downwards.
GTTCAACGTGCTGCGTCTGGCCGCCGAGCGGATCGCCAAGACCGAGCCCGTTGGAGAAGAACGCGGCGTCATCATCAACACGGCGTCGGTGGCCGCGTTCGACGGCCAGATCGGTCAGGCCGCCTACTCGGCGTCCAAGGGCGGCGTGGTCGGCATGACGCTGCCCATCGCGCGTGATCTGTCCCGCGAGCTGATCCGGGTGTGCACCATCGCGCCCGGTCTGTTCAAGACGCCGCTGCTGGGCTCGCTGCCCGAGGAGGCGCAGAAGTCGCTGGGTACGCAGGTGCCGCACCCGGCGCGGCTGGGCGACCCCGACGAGTACGGCGCGCTGGCGCAGCACATCGTCGAGAACCCGATGCTGAACGGCGAGGTGATCCGCCTCGACGGTGCGATCCGGATGGCACCCAGGTAAGGAATGACATGAGCATCACGACGAAGTTCACCGAGGTTTTCGGGGTTGAGCACCCGATCGCGCAGGGCGGTATGCAGTGGGTGGGGCGTGCGGAGTTGGTTGCCGCAGTGGCCAATTCGGGTGCGCTGGGGTTTCTGACCGCGTTGACGCAGCCGACACCGGCGGATCTGGCCCGCGAGATCGCCAAGACCCGCGAGCTGACCGACAAGCCGTTCGGGGTCAACCTGACCATCCTGCCGACGATCAACCCGCCGCCCTATGACGAGTACCGGCAGGTGATCGTCGACTCGGGCATCAAGATCGTGGAGACCGCAGGGTCCAACCCGGCGCCGCATCTGCCGATGTTCCACGACAACGGCATCAAGGTGCTGCACAAGTGCACCTCGGTGCGCCACGCGGTCAAAGCCCAGTCTTTGGGGGTGGACGGCATCAGCATCGACGGGTTCGAGTGCGCGGGCCATCCCGGTGAGGACGACATTCCCGGTTTGGTGTTGATTCCGGCGGCGGCGGCCAAGATCGACATCCCGATGATCGCCTCCGGCGGGTTCGCCGATGCGCGCGGTCTGGTGGCCGCATTGGCCTTGGGTGCTGACGGCATCAATATGGGGTCGCGGTTCATGTGCACGGTGGAGTCGTGCATCCATCAGAACGTCAAGGAAGCCATCGTGGCCGGTGACGAGCGTGGCACCGAGCTGATCTTCCGCCCGCTGCGCAATACCGCGCGGGTGGCGTCCAACACCGTCTCGCGTGAGGTCGTCGAGATCCTCGACCGGGGCGGCCAGTTCCCCGACGTGCAGGAACTGGTGGCCGGCGTGCGGGGCCGGCGGGTGTTCGACGACGGCGACGTGGAGGCCGGCATCTGGTCGGTCGGTACCGCGATGGGCCTGATCAACGACATCCCCACCGTCGCAGAACTGGTGTCGCGCATGGTTTCCGAGGCCGAGGAGATCATCGCCGGACGGCTCGGCGGCATGCTCGAGCCCGACGACGAGGAGAGTGTGGCGTAGCTGCTGAAAGCGACCTCCCAGCGGTCATACGACCCCGAAATCGGCGGGGTTGCGCCGCTGGGAGGTCGTTTTCAGTCAGTAGTCCGGGTAGCCGGCAGCCGCAGACCCTCCACGAGGACGGTCGACACGAGCTGCGCGTGCTCCTCGACGGCGGCCGGGTCGGTGGGCGAGGCCGCGTCGAACTTCATCGCCAGCGGCACCAACGCCTGCGGTGCGGTGGCGCCGTGAGCCAAGAGAAAGAAGTGGGTCCGCAACGGAATTCGGCGGATCATCCCGCGATCGGCGAGGTGCGTCAGCAGCCGGTCGACATCGGTGAGTAGCGGCTCGATGTAGGTGTCGTAGATGTAGGTCAGGCGTTCGGTGTCCTGGCGGCCCTCGATGTTCATCAACGCAACCAGCTCGGGATGGGCTGCCGAGAACACCACGTAGCGATATGTCGCCAGCCGCAGTTGCTCCAGCGGGTCGCTCACCGTCGGGTCGAACAGTCCCCGCATGTGCGCCACCAGGCGGCCGAAACCGAAATCGACTGCCGCCCGCCACAGCTCGTCTTTGGTGCCGAAACGCTGATAGATCAGGTTGTGGCTGACGCCTAGTTCCCGGTTGAGGGTCCTCAGCGACATCCCGTCGTACCCGACGGTGGCGAACATGGTCAGCGCCTTGTCCAAGATCTCCTCGATCGGCATCGCATCCGATGCCTTCGGGCGTCCGCGCGGCCGCTCGGCCTTGGTCTGGGTGGGCACCGGGTCCATGATGCCACAACACCTGACAATTTATATATTGACAACCAGCAATTTAATATCTACGGTGGGTTCAACCAGCCCGAAGGCACAGGAGCGATCGCATGACCCGAGCGCATCATTGACGGTGCGCGCGGCATGAACCACTCACCTAACGCTGGAGGATAACGATGAATACCGTGCTGTGGACCCTGCAAATCCTGTTGGCTGTCATTTTCGCCGGCGCCGGCACCGTCAAGCTGATCCAGTCGCGCGAGTGGCTGGCCGAGACGCTCGGCGACTGGATCACCGGCATCCCGGTGCCGCAGATTCGGCTGCTCGGCGCGGCTGAACTGCTCGGCGCGATCGGACTGATCCTGCCGCCGCTGGTGGGGGTGGCGTCGTGGCTGACGCCGCTGGCCGCCTGCGGACTGGTGGTCGTCATGATCGGTGCCGTCGCCACGCACGCCGGCCGTCGCGAGTACCCCAACGTCGCGATCAACGTGCTGTTGGCGGCCATGGCGGTCGTGGTCGCCTGGGGCCGCTTTGGGCCCCACGCGTTCTGAGCGCGGTCCGAGGAGGGAAGTGTCATGAATGTCCACCACGGCCTGCACAGCGATCACGGCGCGCGCAGCGGAGAACATCCGGGTCGGGTACCCAATCCGGTGATCAAGGTCGCGGACCTCGCCTGGCTGGAATTCGAGAAGCCAGACCTGCTGCGGGCCGAGGCATTTGCCGACGCCTTCGGGTTTGCCACCGTGGCGCGCACCGACACCCAGCTGCAGCTTCGCGGCGCCGACGCGGGCCCGCCCTGTGTGATCATCCGGCGCGGTGCCCGCACCGGTTTCCGTGGGATGGCCTTCACCGCCCAGGACGAGGCGGACCTGACACGGTTGGCCGAGGCGACCGGCACCGGGATCCGCAGATTGCCTGACTCCATCGGCGGACTCAGCGTTGACCTGGTGGATCCCAGCGGGATTCCGGTACGCGTGGTCGCCGGAACCCATCGACTCGACGCACTGTCGACGCAGGTGCCGCACACCTTCAACTTCGGTGCCGCGCGACATCGCATCAACGACACCCAGCGCCCGTCTCGGGTGCCGACGACCGTGCAGCGCCTCGGGCATGTGGTGCTGCAGAGCAACCGCTACACCAAAGCGCTGAACTGGTATCTGGAGACGCTCGGCATGATCGTCAGCGACTTCCAGTACTTCCCCGGTCAGCGCGACCGCGGTCCGACGATGAGCTTCATCCGCTGCGACCGCGGCATGACGCCGACCGACCACCACACGGTGGCGGTGGCGCTGGGGCCGCAGAACCGCTACGTGCATTCGGCGTATCAGGTGTGCGACCTCGACGCGCTGGCCGCCGGCGGGGAGTACCTCAAAGAGCACGGCTACCAACGATCCTGGGGGATCGGTCGGCACATCCAGGGCAGTCAGATCTTCGACTACTGGCGCGACCCGGACGGCTTCCTCGTCGAGCACTTCGCCGACGGCGACCTCTTCGACTGCACCCTGGAGCCTGGGTGGGCGCCGTTCACCGCCTCGGGGCTGGCCCAGTGGGGACCGCACGCCACCAAGGATTTCCTCGGTATCGACCCTAAATCCATTCCGCACGAGGCGCGTTCGATCCTGACGGCGCTGCGCGGCCGCGACAATGAATTCACCCCCACCCGCCTGATCGGCCTGATGAAAGTGGCTCAGTCATGACGCTATCCGTCCTGCGCACCGTCGACGCCTGGTGGGTGCACACCGGCGCCGGGGCAGCCAAGATTGCCACCGCCGCGGGCACCACCGCGGAACTGCTGGCCGACCGGCCCGCCATCGAGACCGCCGCACACAGCACCGACACCGTGCCGGTGGACAGCCTGGCGCTGGTGTCCCCGGTGACCAAACCGTGCCGGGTGATCGCACAGATGACGAACTTCGCCTCCCACGTCGCCGACGCCGGGATGGACCCCAAGACGGTCCCGTTGACGTTCTTCCGCAAGTCGTCGGCGTCGATCGCCGGGCCGTTCGACGACATCATCAGACCCGACCACGTCCGCTTCCTGGATTACGAGGTCGAAATCGGGCTGGTCATCGGCCGCGAGATCCCGGTCGGAACCCCGGTTTGCGAGGCGAACCTGGCCGACTTCATCGCCGGCCTGGTGATCACCAACGATGTGTCGGCACGTGACATCCAACTCCCGCAGACCCAGTTCTACGAAGCCAAGTCCTATCCCACCTTCACCCCGGTCGGCCCGGCGCTGCTGCTGCTCGACGCCGGGGAACTGCAGCGGTTCGACGACCTGCGGCTACGGCTGCGCGTCAACGGAGAAGTGCGCCAGGACATGGTGGTTGCCGGCGACATGCTCTACAGCCCGGTGCAAGCGCTGTGGTCGCTGAGCAGATTTCAGGACCTTGCCCCGGGCGATCTGATCCTCACCGGCACCCCGGTCGGCACCGCGCTCAGCGCACCGCCGAAGCTGGTCGCCCTCATCGGCAACCTGCTGCCGCCCGCGCTGAAATGGAAATCCTTCTTCAAACGCCAGGCCACCAACCCTCGCTACCTCAACGAAGGTGACGTGGTGGAGGCCAGCGTCGCCACCGACGACGGCGCCATCGATCTTGGCGCCCAGCGCAACACCGTGCGCCATGCGTGAGCCGTGACGACATCGGCGATGACCTCTGGTGGTATCAATCTGGTATCATCGACGTCATGGGGATGACACTGCGAACCAGCGAGCAGCAGACCGAAGCGCTGCGCCGCCAAGCCGCCGTCGAGGGGCGGTCGATGCAGGCTGTCGCGCTGTCGGCCATCGACGAGTACATCGCCCGGCACACACACCAGGCCAAAGTCGGTGAGGCCCTGCAGCGTGTGATCCGCGAAGAGGCCGGCGTTCTGGAGCGCCTCAAGGACGCATGATCGAATACCTGGATCTCGACGACCTGATCGAGATCGCGCGTGCCGCGATCGGTGCGGACGTCGCCGTCGGAGACTACGGCTTGCTGGAATCTGCGTTGGCGCGTCCGCGCGCGTCGGTGTTCGGCGAGGACGCCTACCCGGATCTGCATCTCAAGGCCGCGGCCCTGATGCACTCACTGGCGCGCAACCATGCCCTGGTGGACGGAAACAAGCGGTTGGCGTGGACGGCTTGTCGCACATTTCTTGCCGTCAACGGCCAAGGGATCGGCGCACCCGAGGATGACCGCTTCGATTTCGTCATCCGGGTCGCCACCGGCGCACTGGCAGACCTCATCGGAATCGCCGCACAAGTGCGCACCTGGAGCTACCAGGACGGGTGACCCGCTGCGTGAACCTGACCGCGCAGCCCCCGGACGAACTGGGCCACGGCGGCCCCGATCTCGTCGGGACTGTCCTCCTGGATGAAATGGGAACCGGCGACCGTGGTTTCAGTGAGATTCGGCCAGCTGCGCACGAACTCGCGGATTCGCCCTCGGACGATCGCGCCCGGCTCGGCGTTGACGAACAGCTTCGGCACCTCGCTGGTGGCCAGCCAGCTGCCGTAGTCTTCGACGATGGCAACGACGTCGGCGGGTTCGCCTTCGATCGGGATGTTGCGCGGCCACGACAAGGTGGGACGCCGGTCTTCGCCGGGATTGGCGAACGGCTGTCGGTAGTGGTCCATCTCCTCGTCGGACAGCGTGCGATTGATGGCCCCGGGTAAGACGCCTTCGACGAAAACGTTCTGTTCCAGCACCATTTGCTCGCCCCCCGGCGAGCGAAAGCCCTGAAACACTTCCCGCACCGGCCCGGGAAACTCCGGCCAGGTCATCGGGGCGACGATGGACTCCATGAACGCAATCCCGGCGACCCGGTCGCGATGCTGGTTGGCCCAGTCGAACCCCAGTGCCGAGCCCCAATCATGCAACACCAGTACCACGTTGTCGCCGAGATCCAGGGCGTCCCACAGGGCGAACAGGTACTCGCGCTGCTCGGCGTAGTGGTAGCGATCCGGCCCGGAATCGTCGAGCTTGGCCGAGGCTCCCATGCCGATCATGTCGCAGGCGACCAGCCGGCCCAGACCCTCCAGGTGCGGCATCACGTTGCGCCACAGGTATGACGAGGTGGGGTTGCCGTGCGCGAACACGATCGCGTCGCCGGCGCCCTCGTCGATATAGGCCATCCGCTTGCCCCGGATGTCCTGGTACTGCAGCTGCCCATACGGTTTGGTGCTGAGCATCGGTGTTCTCCTCAGTTCGGCCGGGTGTCGGCGAGTGTGGCTGCAACCTCGCGCGCGACTCGCAGAATTCGCGCCGAGAACTTGGGGTCGGCGACGGCGCGGGCCAGCGACATTCCGCCCACGCACACCGTCATCAGGGCGATGGCGTCGTCGAGCCGGTTGTCGTCGCCGTCGCAGATCGCCGCCAGCGATATCCGCAGTTCCCGCTCGTAGGTGGCGCGGAACTCCTCGGTCGAGTGCGCGGCGTCCGAACTCAGCGCGGCAAAAGCGCAGCTGCTCGAAAGATTGTCGCGGTGCGCCGGGGTGAGATACCGCTTGGCCAGACCGGTCAGCCTGCTCGACCACGATTCGCCGCGCGGCGGTTTGATCCAGCCCGGCCGTCCGGTGCTGATCGCATGCGCGAATGCGGCATTGGCGAGCTCGTCTTTGGTGGCGAAGTGCGAGTAGAACGCCCCGTGGGTCAGTCCGGCATCGCGCATCACCGGGACGATCGCGGCACCGTCGAGACCTTCTTGACGGAGCCGGCGGGAGGCGGCCTCCAGGATTCGATCGAGCGACTCCCGCTTGTTGTCGGCCCGCTTCGTTGAAGTTCGCATGATGTGCATCATGTTATTCACATGACGTGCATCATGCAAGAGTTGATTAGTCGCAGGTGGTTAGGTCCAGCGCGATGTCGACCAGCATGTCTTCCTGCCCGCCGACCATGCCCCGGCGACCGGCCTCTTCGAGCAGGGTCCGCGCGTCGACGCCGAATCGGTCGGCGGCTGCCTCGGCGTGGCGCAGGAAGCTGGAGTACACCCCGGCATAGCCCAGCGTCAACGTCTCCCGGTCGACGCGTACCGGGCGATCCTGCAACGGCCGCACCAGGTCGTCGGCGGCGTCCTGCAGCGCGTGCAGATCGCAGCCGTGCACCCAGCCCAGCTTGTCGGCGGTGGCGATGAACACCTCCAACGGTGCATTGCCGGCGCCGGCGCCCATACCGGTCAGTGACGCATCGACGCGATGCGCGCCGTGCTCCACGGCCACAATGGAATTCGCCACGCCCAGCGACAGGTTGTGGTGGGCGTGGATCCCGATCTCGGTTGTCGGAAGCAACGTTTGGCGCAGCGCGTCAACGCGCTCGGCTACATCGCGCATGGTCATGGCACCGCCGGAGTCGACCACGTACACCCCCGTGGCGCCGTAGCTCTCCATGAGCTTGGCCTGCCCGGCCAGTGCATCCGGTGTGGTGAGGTGGCTCATCATCAAGAAACCGAGGGTGTCCATCCCCAGCCCGCGGGCGGCGGCGATGTGCTGCGCGGAGATGTCGGCCTCGGTGCAGTGGGTGGCCACCCGCACCACGCTGGCCCCGGCGCGGTGGGCGTCGTTGAGATGCCGGACGCTGCCGATGCCGGGCAGCAGCAGGGTCGCGATCCGGGCGCGTCGCACGGCCGCGGCGACGGCCTCGATCCACTCCAGGTCGGTGTGAGCGCCGAAGCCGTAGACACAACTGGATCCGCCCAGGCCATCACCGTGCGCGACTTCGATGGAGTCGACGCCGGCGGCATCCAGGGCTGTGGCGATGCTGACCGCCTGCGCGATGCTGTACTGGTGGCGCACGGCGTGCATGCCGTCGCGCAGGGTGACGTCGCTGATGTAGATACTCATGCCACGGCTACCGCGAGACGCTCGGCGGTGGCCTTGGCCGCCGAAGTCATGATGTCGAGGTTGCCCGCGTAGGCGGGCAGATAGTGTGCGGCGCCGGCGACTTCGAGCAGGACACTCACCCGGGTCCCGACGAACTTGCCGGTCTCCGGGATGTAGAGCGGGTGCTGCGCGGTGAACGCCTCGAACTGCACCCGTTGTTTGAGCCGGTAGCCCGGGACGTAGCCATTCACCCTCTCGACCATGGCGAGCACGTCGGCTTCGATCCGCTGGTGATCGGTGTCGCCGTCGACGAGGCAGTACACCGTGTTGCGCATCAACACCGGTGGCTCGGCCGGGTTGAGGACCATCATCGCCTTGCCGCGCTGGGCACCGCCGACGGATTGCAGGGCGGCTGCGGTGGTTTCGGTGAACTCATCGATGTTGGCGCGGGTGCCCGGTCCGGCTGATCTCGCCGAGATCGACGACACGATCTCGGCGTACGACACGATGCCGCTCTGGGCCACCGCCGCGACGATCGGGACGGTGGCCTGCCCGCCGCAGGTCACCATGTTCAGATTCGGAGCGCCGAGATGGCCCTCGAGATTGACCACCGGCACACAGAACGGGCCGACAGACGCGGGGGTGAGGTCCAGCATCCGCACCCCGGTGCCGGCCAGCTTGGCCCAGTTGGCCCGGTGCGCGCCGGCCGATGTCGCGTCGAAAACGAGTTTGATGTCACCGAAGTTCGGCAGGTCGAGTAGACCGTCGACACCCTGGGCGGTGGTCTGCACCCCCATGCGGGCGGCGCGGGCCAAACCGTCGGAGTCCGGGTCGATGCCCACCATGGCGGCCATCGTCAGCGGGCCCGGATCGCGAAGGATCTTGATCATCAGATCGGTGCCGATGTTCCCCGACCCGATGACGGCCACCGGCCAGTCGCGCTGCCCCATCATTGGCCGGCATTCGCCGAGAGCAGGCGCAGCGCCGTGCTGTAGAGGGCATGGGCGTGCAGGTCGAACAGCTCGATGAGGTCAACCGCGTCGCCGCCGATCTCCTTGGCGATGAAAAGGCCGTCGGCGCCGGCCATTGCGTAGGTGACCAACTGGTGGATCTGGGCGTCGGTGAGCCCGGGGGTGAGCTCACCCAGGGTTGCAATCAGCGCACGGTGGGTCTGCGCCCGGACCCGGACGAACATCGATCGCGCTCGGGCTTCGACCGGCCGACGTTCCAGCCCCAACATCAGCCCGAGCCGAATGAAGTCCGGTGAGTCCAACAGAGCCTTGGCGATCTGCATCGCCAGACCCTGCACCCGCTCGAGCACCGTGCCGTCGTCGGGGACTTCCCAGGCGCCGAGCCAACTGGCGAAACTGCGCTCGATGACCGCCGCGATCAGGTCGTCCTTGTTCTTGAAGTGCCAATAGATCGAACTGGCCGGCAAGTCGCACTTGGCGCTGACCAACGCGATGCTGGTGCCTTCGTAGCCGCGTTCGGCGGCGATCTCGGTGGCCGCGTCCAGGATGCGTTCGCGGGATAGTTCGCCGTCGACGCGCTTGCGTCGCTTAGGCTGCCCATCCGTCGCCATTCGTGTCTCCTCGGGTCTTGACTCTGTAGTGATCGCTACATTACCGTAGCGATCACTACAGGACAAGTCTCTCGAGGATGAGGGTGAAACGTGACTACCAAAGACACCTACGACGTCGCGGTCATCGGCTACGGGCCGACCGGCGCCACCGCCGCGAACCTGCTGGGTCTGCTCGGCGTGAAGGTCCTTGTGGTTGAGCGCGATCCCGACGTCTATGGCCGCGCGCGGGCGATCTCCACCGATGAGGAGGTGATGCGGGTATGGCAATCGGTCGGCTTGGCGGACCGGCTGCAGCAGGACATGCTGCCCGACCGCCCGTTGAACTTCGTCGATGCTGCCGGTGTCCCGTTCATCGATCTGAAGATCGCGCCGCGCGGTTGCGGGCACCCGCCACAGCAGTTCCTGTATCAGCCGGCCGTCGATCAGGTGCTGCGCGACGGCGTGCGGCGTTTCGCCGGCGTCGAAGTCTTGCTGGAACACGAATGCCTGCGGGTACTGCCGACCGACGACGACGTCGAGCTCATGTGCGCCGATCTGCGCACCGACACGTTCAAACGATTCCGCGCCCGCTATGTGATCGCCGCCGACGGCGGGTCCTCGCCGACGCGCGCGCAGTTGGGGGTCGGCTACTCGGGTCGCACCTACGCCGAGCGGTGGGTCGTCATCGACACCAAGGTGATCAACGAATGGGACGGCATCGACCGGTTGCGGTTCCACGCCAACCCCGCTCGCCCGATGGTCGACTGCCCGACTCCGCTGGGCCACCACCGCTGGGAGTTTCCGGCCCGAGCGGGTGAGGATGAGCAGAAGTTGCTGCGCCACGAGGAGATTTGGAAGGTGCTCCGGTGTCAGGGCATCACGGCCGAGCACGTCAAGATTCTGCGGGCGGTGATCTACAGCCATCATGTGCGTGTCGCGGACCGATGGCGGATCGGGCGGGTCTTTCTGGCCGGCGATGCCGCGCATGCCATGCCGCCGTGGATCGGGCAGGGGATGTCGGCCGGAGTGCGCGACGTGGCCAACCTGTGCTGGAAGCTTGCTGCCGTCCTCAACGGCCACGCGCCGGACGCGCTGTTGGACTCCTACCAAACCGAACGTAAGCCGCATGTCACCGAGACCACCCGGCGCGCATGCATGGTCGGCCGGCTCATCACCGAACGCAACCGGATCATCGCCGCGCTCCGTAACCATGGCATGCGAGCGCTGGCGCTTCTGCCCGGCGCAGAGGCAGCCGGGCAGAAGCGGATGTGGGTTCCCGACGCCCGCTACACCGCGGGGTTCCTGGCCCGCGGCCGGCACCGGGCGGTCGGCTGGCAGATCCCCCAACCGTGGGTGACCGACGCCGACGGCGCCACGGTACGGCTCGACGATGTCCTCGCTGGGCGATGGGCTGTCCTGCACACCGGGGAGATTCCGCCCGGTGCGGGGGCCTGGACCCAGCTGGGTGTCCGCACCATCCGGGTCGACGAACCCACTCTCACCGGTTGGTTGCGCCGCAACAGGGCGGCCGCGGTAGTGCTGAGACCGGACGGATTCATCTACGCCGCAGCCAAATCCGGCCAGCGGTTACCAGCGCCCCCGACCGGCCACACCCTGGCCGTCCCCACCCGAGCCGAGGCGATCGCATGACCACCACCAACGTGACCGAGCGCACCGTCAGCGTCGCCGGCAAACCCGTCTTCGTCGCCGAAGCAGGCGGCGGACCGCCGGTCGTGCTGTTACACGGCGGGGGACCGGGCGCCTCCGGGGTATCGAACTACTCCCGCAACATCGACGTGCTGGCCCAACACTTCCGGGTCATCGTCCCCGACATGCCGGGGTACGGCCGGTCATCCAAAGGCGTGGACCGCAACGACCCGTTCGGTTATCTCGCCACCATGATCCGCGGCACGCTCGATGAGCTCGGCGTCGACACGGCACATCTGGTCGGCAACTCCTATGGCGGTTCGGCTGCGTTGCGGCTGGCGCTGGACACCCCGGAGCGGGTCGGCAAATTGGTGCTGATGGGACCCGGCGGCATCGGAACCACCAGGGGCGCACCGACGGCCGGACTCAACAGCCTGCTGTCGTACTACGGTGGCGGCGGACCCAGCCGGGACAAACTCGAAGCCTTCATCCGCACCTACCTGGTCTACGACGGGGCCTCGGTCCCCGACGAACTGATCGATCTGCGCTACCGGGCCTCCATCGACCCGGAAGTGGTGGCGGATCCACCGCTGCGGCGGCCGTCGGGACCGATGGCGCTGCGCACCCTGTGGCGGATGGACCTGACCCGCGATCGCCGGCTCAAAACCCTCCCCACACCGACCTTGGTGCTGTGGGGCCGCGACGACAAGGTCAACAAACCCGCCGGCGGCCCGATGCTGCTGAACCTGATGCCCAACGCGAACCTGGTGATGACGTCGCGCACCGGCCACTGGATGCAGTGGGAACGTGCCGCGTTGTTCAACCGGGTCGTCACCGAATTCCTGCAATCATGAGCATGTTCGGTAGCGTGCGGCTGGGATATCTGGTCGTCGAGACCGAGAAGTTCGCCGATTGGCGGAGATTCGGTCGTGACGCCGTCGGCATGCACCTCGACGACACCCTGCCCGAGGCGATCCGATTCCGGCTCGATGACAACCAATGCCGGTTCCTGCTGCAGCGCGGGCCGGCCGAGGACGTGACCGCACTCGGCTGGCACCTCGACGACCACTCCGGCTTCGACGAGGTCCTTCGCCGGCTGACCCGGCACGGCGTGCCGCTCACCGAAGGCAGCGCCGAACAGGCCGCGTTGCGCGGGGTCGAGCGTCTGGCCCGGTTCCCCGGCCCCAATGGGCTGGTGCAGGAGATCTTCACCAGTGCCCGCATGGCTGACACGCCACTGCGGACCGGCCTGCGCGGCGGCTTCGTCACCGGCGACGGCGGCATCGGACACGTCGCCGTCACCACCAAACATCCGCAGCAGATGCGCGGCTACTACACAACGCTGTTCGACGCGCGGCTCTCGGACTACATCGACGAAACCATCAGCGGCGTCAAACTCAAGATCCGTTTCCTGCGGGTTAACTAGCGCCACCACACCGTGGCGATCGCCGCCGCAACACGGCTGCCCATCAACCCGATCCGTACCCGCGTCCAGCACCTCAACATTCAGGTCGGCGAGCTGGACGATCTGACAGCGGCCTACCAGCGGGTCAAGGACCTGGGCTTCGACATGGCGCTGGGGATCGGGCAGCACACCAACGACCGCGAACTGTCGTTCTACGCACGCACACCGTCGGGTTTCGAATGGGAAGTCGGATGGAACCCTGTGGTCGTCGACGAGACCACCTGGCAGACCGCCACATATCAAGGCATCAGTTGCTGGGGCCACACCCCCGAGGGCCAGAGCCTCATGGACAAACTCAGTCAATTCCGGACCGGCGTGACGTCAGTGCTGCGCCGCGAAGACACCATCCCGGCGTTATCCGGCGCAGGAATCCCCGACTACCAGGAGCAGTTGTGCCGCGCATCGACACCCACCACCACCTGATCCCACCCGACTACCGCAAAGCGCTGCGTACAGCCGGAATCGACGAAGCCGGCGGCCGCGCTCTGCCGGACTGGAGCCCCGAGGCGTCCCTGCAGGCCATGGACGAACTCGACATCGGTACCGCAATCGTCTCGGTGTCCACCCCCGGGACCACCTTCCTGCCCGCGGCGGCCGACGCGGCCGCGCTCGCACGCGACCTCAACGACTACACCGCACACCTGGTCGCCGACCACCCGGACCGGTTCGGCTTCTTCGCCACCGTCCCGATGCCGCACATCGGCGCCGCGGCGGCAGAAGCCGTGCGCTGCTTGGACGAACTCAAGGCCGACGGCGTGGTACTGCTGGCCAACGCCGCCGGTGTGTACCTGGGCCAGAACGGTCAAGACGAGCTGTTCGCCGCCTTGGACGCGCGATCGGCCGTGGCCTTCATCCACCCCGCCGACCTTCCGGGGCCGACCGTCGCGGGCGTGGCGCCGTTCGCGGCCGACTTTCTACTCGACACCACCCGCGCCGCCTACCTGCTGGTGCGCAACGGTATTCGACGTCGTTACCCCAATATCCGCTTCATCCTGAGCCACGGCGGCGGCTTCGTTCCCTACGCCAGTCACCGGATGGCGGTGGCGATTACCGGCGACACCGGCCGTAGCCCCGCCGACAGCCTCGATGACTTCGCCGGCTTCTACTTCGACACCGCACTGTCGTCCAGCGCGGCCGCGCTGCCGACCTTGCTCGCCTTCGCTCAACCCGGTCACATCACCTTCGGCTCGGACTGGCCGTTCGCCCCGGTGGCTGCCGGCAGGCTCTTCGCGGCCGGCCTGGAAACCTACCCTGGGCTCGACCCCGTCACCCGTGCGGCGATCGAGCACACCAATGCGCTGGCGCTGTTTCCGCGGTTGGGCCGGGCTCCGGTGCCGACCCGGCAGCCGGTGGGTAAGCGCGTCCGCCATGCCGTGAGCCGTCGGGCGATCCGGATGCTGTCCCGCGCGATCAGCACCGGCTAAGGGGTCGCGGTCAGCCGATCCCCAGCGCCCCGGCGGTCAACCGCCACAGCCGTTCGGTGGTCTCGTCAGGGTCAGGGGAGGGGGTGGCTCGCAGTTGCTGGGCGATGCCGCGGCGTAGTCCGCCGATCACGAAGGCGCCGGCGCTGTCGGGTTCGATGTCGGCCGGCAACTCACCCGACCGCTGGCCGCGGCGAATGTTGTCCGCCGCGTGGTCGCTCATATTCTGCAGGTGAACCGATTCCAGCTCGGCCAGCTGCGGATCGAGTGCGGACCGGCTGAGCAGGATCGGCGCCAGCCGATCGTCGAAGTGATACGCGACGAACCGGCGGGTGCGCTCGTGCTCGCGGGTGCCCCAGTCGGCGTCGGCGGGCAGATGCACGTCGGCAATGGCGTGGCGAAGCCCGTCGTAGAAGGTGTCGTAGATCGCCGCCAGCAGACCGCCTTTGGAGCCGAAGTGATGGTAAAGCGCGCCGGTGGTCAGTCCGGCGCGGCGGGTCAGCGCGCTCAGTTCCATCGCGCCGTTGCCGCGGACCAGTTCGGATCGGGCGGCGTCCAGTAGTTGTTGACGTCCCGCGGGGGCGCGTGCCATAGTCAGTAACATAACACAATTAGGTTATGTCGTGATCTCGTGAGGAGCCCGTCATGAGCACCGAAGTACGGTCCTTGGCCGACCTGGGTGGCGATCTGGCCGGGACCTATCGACGCACCGCCAGCAGTGGCGAGAGCATCGACCCGGCGGTGGCGGACGCGGATCTGGCCGCGATCCGACGCGACGGGTATGTCATCCTGCCCGGGCTGCTGGCGTCGCACGAGCTCCGCGAGATTCGCGACGCCGTGTCCCCGCTGCTGGATCGGCAGGGCCGCAACCGATTCGAAGGACACGCCACCCAGCGGGTGTACAGCGTGTTGAACAAGACCCGCGCGTGCGACCGGATCGCCGACCATCCACGGGTGCTGGCGTTGCTGGATCGGTTGTTCTTGCCCAACTACCTGTTGTCGATGCTGCAGGTGATCAACATCCTGCCCGGCGAGCAGGCGCAGATGCTGCACAGCGACGACAGCTTCTATCCGATTCCGCGCCCGCGCGCCGCGCTCAGTGCGGCCACCATCTGGGCGATCGACGATTTCACCGCCGACAACGGCGCCACCGATATTATTGCCGGCAGCCATCTTTGGGGCGACCGCATCCCCGGGGAGTCCGAGGAGCGTAAGCCGGTGGTGATGCCCGCCGGTTCCTGCGTGTTCTTCCTGGGCACGCTGTGGCACGGCGGCGGCGCCAACAGATCGTCGGGCTCGCGGTTGGCGCTCACCGCCCAGTATTGCGAACCATGGCTGCGCCCCCAGGAGGCCTTCACGCTGTCGATCACCCGGGATACCGTGCGGGCCGTATCGGAGGACATCCGCCGCATGCTCGGCTACAGCATCCATCCGCCGTTTGTCGGACAAGTCGACGGCATGCATCCCAAACGGCTGCTGGAATCCCCGCATCCCTGAGCGGGGCGCCCGTCTACGCCGAGAGTGCAACCGCGCAGGGGGCCTCTCGCACTTCTCCTAAGTGAGCGCACCCTCGCGGTGTGATCGGGCCGAACAAAACAGACGTGGCGGACGGCCACAAAAAACGACGAATCTCAAAACCGCGGGCGCTCGGAGCCCGGGAAGGCGCGACCACCGAGGTGTGTCGCGCCGCGCCCAGTGTCAGCTGGCGTTTGCGAGGGGGTGCCCGTCCTCAAGCTGCTCCGAGGTGTCGCCTTCCACCAGCACGTCGCCGTGGTACAGCGCGTCGAAGTCAACTTTGATGACGTCGGCACTCGAGTCGTCGATCCACATGTCACTGAGCGTATGGGTAACCTTTAAGGAATCTTTGAGTCACGTTTCGGAAAATGGTGGCAATCCTACTGTTGAGTAGCATCTCGCCGGCCGCCTCCGCTGACGCAGCCCGCGCACCCTCCCCCGAATCCGCATCAGGTCACGTCAGGCGGGCTTGACCGCATTGGTTATCAACGGTAAGTTACCGCCGATAACCCCCGGGAGGAGCGCCATGCTGCAACGAATCGCACAAATGGCCATCGCCGCGCCGCGGCGCGTCATCGCGGTCGCCGTCCTGGTCTTCATCGGAGCCGCGATATTCGGCATCCCGGTGGCCAAGAGCCTGTCCGCCGGCGGCTTCCAGGACCCGTCGTCCGAGTCGGCCAGCGCGACCCGGCTGCTGACCGAGAAGTTCGGACAAAGCGATCAGCCGATGGTGATCGCCGTGACCGCACCCGACGGCGCCTCCAGCCCGCAGGCCCGCGCGGTGGGAACCGACATCGTCCGCCACATCACCGAATCCGGGCTGGCCTACACCGTGACGCCGTGGCCGTCGCCGCTGGTCAGCAAGGACGGCAAGACCGGGCTGATCGTGGCCAACCTGAAAGGCGGCGAGAACGACGGGCAAAAACACGCCCGAACTCTGGCCGACGACGTCGTGCACGACCGGGATGGGGTCACCGTCCGGGCAGGCGGCGCGGCGATGGTGTACGCCCAGATCACCAGCCAGACCCAGCACGATCTGGTGCTCATGGAAGCTTTGGCGATCCCGCTGAGCTTCCTGGTGCTGGTCTGGGTGTTCGGCGGCTTGATGGCCGCTGCCTTGCCCATCGCGGTCGGCGGGCTGGCGATCGTCGGGTCGATGGCGGTGCTGCGGCTGATCACCTTCGGCACCGACGTGTCGATCTTCGCGCTGAACCTCACCACCGCAATGGGTTTGGCGCTTGCGATCGATTACACCCTGCTGATCATCAGCCGCTATCGCGACGAACTCGCCGACGGCGCCGACCCGCATCGCGCGCTGGTGCGCACCATCGTGACGGCCGGGCGCACGGTGCTGTTCTCGGCGGTGACCGTCGCGCTGTCGATGTCGGCGATGGTGCTGTTCCCGATGTACTTCCTGAAGTCCTTCGCCTACGCCGGGATCGCGACGGTGGTGTTCGCTGCGGTGGCCGCCGTGGTGGTGACGCCGGCAGCGATCGCGGTGCTCGGCCCGCGGTTGGACGCGATGGACGTGCGGCGGTTGGTGCGGCGGGTTCTGGGCCGGCCCGATCCCGAGGTGCGCGGGGTGCAGCAGCAGTTCTGGTATCGCTCGGCACGGCTGGTGATGCGCCGCGCGCTGCCGGTCGGGCTGACCGTGGTGACCGTGCTGGTGCTGCTCGGCGTCCCGTTCTTGAGCGTGAAGTGGGGCTTCCCCGATGAACGGGTGCTGCCGCGCTCGGCGTCGGCGCACCAGGTGGGCGACCAGCTGCGCACCGACTTCACCGAGGACTCGGCCACGAACATCCAGATCGTGGTGCCCGACGCCGATGGCCTGGTACCGGCCGACTACGACCGCTACGCCGGCACGCTGTCTCAGATTCCCGACGTGACGTCGGTGAGCGCGCCGACCGCGACGTTCGTCGCCGGGCACAAGGCCGGTCCGCCCCGGTCGGGGACCGGCGTCGCGCAGGGCAGCGCGTATCTGACCGTGTCCAGTTCGGCTCCGCTGTTCTCGCAGGCCTCGGAAACCCAGCTGGACCGGCTGCACGAGGTCAGCGGGCCGGGCCGGCGGGCGGTCGAGATGGCGGGGCTCGCGCAGATCAACCGGGACAGCGTGCACGCCATCACCACCCGGCTGCCGATCGTGCTCACGGTGATCGCCGTCATCACCTTCCTGCTGCTGTTCCTGCTGACCGGCAGCGTGGTGTTGCCGATGAAGGCACTGGTCCTCAACGTGCTGTCGCTGACGGCCGCGTTCGGGGCCCTGGTGTGGATCTTCCAGGACGGTCACCTCGGCGCGTTCGGAACGACGCCGATCGGGACGCTGGTGGCCAACATGCCGGTGCTGTTGTTCTGCATCGCGTTCGGGCTGTCAATGGACTACGAGGTGTTCCTGATCGCCCGAATCCGGGAGTACTGGCTGGAATCGGGCCGAACCCGGGCCGACAACGACGAGAGCGTCGCGCTGGGCCTGGCCCGTACCGGGAGGGTGATCACCGCCGCCGCGCTGGTGATGTCGATTTCGTTTGCGGCGCTGATCGCGGCGCAGGTGTCGTTCATGCGGATGTTCGGGCTGGGGCTCACCCTGGCGGTGCTGGTCGACGCCACCCTGGTGCGCATGCTGCTGGTTCCGGCGTTCATGCACCTGATGGGACGGTGGAACTGGTGGGCGCCGGCGCCGCTGGTGCGGCTGCACGAACGGATCGGGATCAGCGAAGCCGGTGACACTCCCAAAGATGGCGAGCGCGTGCATGTCTAGAACCCGCCGGCACCGCGCACCGCGCGGATCGGGTGATCTGCTGCGGGACGAAATAATCGATGCCGCAACCGAACTGCTGTTGGAAACCGGAAACGCGAAAACCGTGTCGATCCGGTCGGTGGCCCAGCGTGTCGGCGTGACGTCGCCGTCGATCTATCTGCATTTCGACGACAAGGACACCTTGCTGGATGCGGTGTGCTCGCGCTATTTCGAGAAGCTCGACGCCGAGATGCAGCAGGCCACGGTCGGGCAGTCCTGCACGATGGATGTGCTGCGGGCTCAGGGACTGGCCTACGTGCGCTTCGCGGTGGCGACGCCCGAGCTGTACCGCATCGCCACCATGTCGGAGGGGCGTCCCGGCAGCGATGTCGATGGCACACTGGCCAGCTCGGCGTTCAAGCATCTGCGCGACTCGGTGCAGGCGCTGATGGACGAGGGGGTCTACCAGCCCGGGGACCCGACCGCCGCGGCGCTGGAGCTGTGGACTGCAGCCCACGGTGTGGCCGCCCTGCTGGTCGCCAAACCGCACCTGCCGTTCGGCGACGTCGAGGCGTTCACCGACCGGGTGCTCAAGGCGGTGTGCTGCGGGCATATCGTGGTCGGATTGGTTGGTGAGGACGCCACACCTCAGCAATACATGGACTGGCTGGCGACCCGCGGAGGCAGATGATGAGCAGCCCGACGAGCATTGACAACCCGCTTTTCGCGCGGATGTGGAAGTTCATGTCCAGCCACGAGACGGAATGGCTGCACGACCGGCGCCGGGAGAACCTGGCAGGGCTGTCCGGGCGGGTGCTGGAGGTCGGCGCCGGCACCGGCACCAACTTCGCGTTCTACCCCGACACCGTGACCGAAGTCGTGGCCGTCGAACCCGAGCCGCGGCTGCTCGAGGTCGCCGCGGGGGCTGCGGCGGCCGCGCCGGTCCCGGTGACGGTGACCGCGGGCACCGCCGAGACGCTGGATGCCGCAGAGCCATTCGACGCGGTGGTGTGCTCGCTGGTGCTGTGCTCCATCGACGATCCGGAAACCGTCCTGCGGCAACTGCTTTCCCGGCTGCGGCCCGGCGGCGAGCTGCGGTACTTCGAGCACGTCGCCTCCAGCGGCGCGCGAGGCGGCCTGCAACGGGCCGTCGATGCGACGTTCTGGCCGCGGCTGTTCGGTAACTGCCACACCCACCGCGACACCGAACAGGCGATCAAGGCGGCCGGGTTTGCGACGCAGACCTCGCGGCGGGGCTGGCAATTCCCGGCGTGGGCGCCGGTACCGGTCTCGGAGTTCGCGCTGGGCCGAGCCGTCCGCCCCGCCTGATCCGTTGACTCTGCGCCGGCGGCGCAACCTGCTCGACGTTTTGCGTCCTGGGCGCAGAGTCAGCGAGAAGAAAGCAGGGCGGGCAACCGTTGCAGCAGCGTGGGCAGCGCCGCACTCGCGGAATCGCGCACCGTCGCGGTCGCCTGAGCGGACAGCGGCGTCGGCTCCGGGTTGACCTCGACGACCGCGGTGCCCCGAGCCAACGCGAGCTCGGGCAGGCTGGCGGCGGGATAGACCAGCGACGAGGTCCCCACCACCACGACGACATCCGCGGACTGCACCGCCGCGACCGAGTGCTGCCACGGGCCTTCCGGCAACGCCTCTCCGAACCACACGATGTCGGGCCGGATCAGGCCGCCGCACGCACACACGGGCGGCTCCACCTCCAACGCCGGCTCGGCCATGTCGGGCACCGGCCCGTGATAGGGAATCGCGCATTCCGCGCAGCGGAACTCGAACAGGCTGCCGTGTAGATGATGCACGGGATGGCTGCCGGCCCGCTCATGCAGATCGTCGACGTTCTGGGTGATGACGGTGACCTCGGCATGGTCCTGCCAGGCCGCCACGGCGCGGTGGCCGGCGTTGGGTTCGACCCGGCCGACCAGGTGATGCCGCCACAGGTACCAGCCCCAGACGCGCTCGGGATGTTGCAGCCAGCCGTCGACGCTGGACAGCTCATAGGGGTCGAACTTCGCCCACAGCCCGTTCTTGTCGTCGCGAAAGGTGGGCACTCCGCTTTCCGCGGAGATCCCCGCACCGCTGAGCACTGTGACCCGCACCCCATCAACATAGCGGGCCTGGGCGATACTGGGCAGGTGGATTTGGGGCAGACGCTGTCGGCCGACTGGGACCGGGGCAAACCGCTGTTCGACCAGCTCAGAACCCGAATCATCGACGCTGTCCGGGCCGGGACGCTGCCGGCGGGCACCCGGCTGCCGACGGTGCGCGAGTTGGCCGGTCAACTCGACTTCGCCGCCAACACGGTGGCGCGCACCTACCGCGAACTGGAGACGGCCGGCATCGTCGAAACCCGGGGGCGGTTAGGAACTTTCGTGGCCGGCGCTGATCCCGCCGCTACCGCGATGGCGCACGCGGCACGCAGCTACGCGGAGGCGGCGCGGTCGTTGGGAATCGGGAAGGCCGACGCACTGCGTTACCTGGACGCGGCGTTCGACGCCGGCTGAGCACGCTCAGCCGAATTCCAGCAGGGTCAGCGCCGGGCGGAAGGAATCCAGCGCCCGAACCCGGTAGAGGGCCGAGATCACCGTGCCGAACAGCAGCCCGCGGCCCGGCGGCAGGGTCAGGTCGTGCACGGTCCGGATACCCGGGATGGTGTTTGCCAGATCCGCGATTTCGGCCGGGGACAGGCTGAACGGCATCGAGGGCACCTGGTAGCGCAGCGAAGTCCGCATCCCGCGCCGGGCGATACCGTTGAATGCCCGCGGGGGCAGGTCGAACATCAGCTGACCGCCGGGAAAGCGCTTCGCGCACTCGGCGATCAGGCTCAACGACTGCTCGGGCTGCAGGTACATCAGCAGGCCCTCGGTGGTGATGAACACTCCCCGCGACGGGTCGACCTGATCCATCCAGCTGAAATCCAGCGCGGACTGCGCGCACACCGACATCCTCGGCGAGTGCGGCAGCAAACTGGTGCGCGCGTCGATCACCGGTGGCAGATCGTCGGTCAGCCAACGGAATTGGGCATCGGGGATGGCGGCGTCCAGGCGCCAGAAGCTGGTCTGGAATCCTTCGGCCACCGCGACCACCGTCGCCGCGGGATAGCGGTCCAGGTAGCGGCGGGTGTGGGCGTCGAACGCCAGCGCCCGCACCGCCATGTCCTGGCGAGTCGGACCGAACTTGTCGAAGTCGAAGTCGATCGCATCCAGCAACGCCACCGCCATCGGGTCGTCGATGATGCGGTCAGCGCGTCGGGCCTCGCGGGCGCGGGAACGCAACGTCAGCAGGGCGGTTTCAGAAACACCGGTGAGCATCGGGGAAACCTACCGCAGCACCTTGGTCAGGGTGCGCAGGTTGCGGGTGGTGATCGACGGCTTGTAGCGCTGCTTGCTCATCGCCTTGCCGATGGCGCTGTCCAGCGTGGTGCCTTTGGGCGTCTGCCAGTACAGCACCCCGTCGCCGCGGGCGATCCGCTCCGCGGAGTCACCGCCCACCTCGGCAAGCTCGGCCAGCATGGCGTCGTCGGCGACGAACGTGACATAGGAGTGATACCCGTCGACCTCCGGGGTGAACGGGTAGGCATCGACGATGGCGCGCACCGTGGCGAGCTCGTAGACCAGCACCCAGGCGTCGTAGCCGAACCGCTTGCGCAGCGTCGACTCGGCCGTCGTACGCACGGTGTCCACCGCCAGGTTCGAATCCAGCAGCACGTTGCCGCTGGCCAAGATGGTGCGCACGCCGTCAAAACCGGCATCGGTGAGTGCGGCGGCGACGTCGGCCATCTTGAGGTTGACGCCGCCGACATTGACTCCCCGCAGGAACGCGGCGTAATGCGTCATCCGAAGTCCAGCAAGGTGATGCTGGTGCGCCGGCGACGCAACGCGCCGATCCGGTCCGCCCATTGCCACAGCGCCTGCCCGGCCGGGCGCACCAGCTGGGAGACATCGCGGGCCGCCCGCACCCCGGGAATCTGGCCGGCCAGCGCCACCGCCTCGTCGGGACTGAGCCCGAACGGCATCGGCGGCGCAATGCAGCGATCCGACATCCGCCACCCCTTCAACGTCCGCTTGCTGAACCAGCGCGGAATCGCATCGAAGATGAAACGCCCGCCGGGAAAGCGTTGGGCGCAGTCGGCGATCAGCGCGTGCACCTCGTCGGGATCCAGGTACATCAGCAGGCCTTCGGCGGTGATGAACACACCGTGATCGGTGTTGACCTGATCCATCCAGCGGCGGTCCAAGGCGGACTGGGCCACGTTGACGATGCGGTCGTCGTGGGGGAGAAGCTGCTCGCGCAGCTCGATCACCGGCGGCAGGTCGACGCTGTACCAGGTCGCCTCCTGCAGCACCCCGGCCCGGTCCAGCCGCCAGAAACTGGTCTGCAGGCCCTCGGCCAACGCCACCACCGACGCCTTGGGATGGGTGCGCAGATAGTCGGCGACGGTGGCGTCGAACGTCAGCGCCCGCAGCGGATGAAAGGGGTCCGGGGGGCCGAATCTGTCGTAGTCGTAGGCGATCGCGTCGAAAAGCGTTACCGCCCAGGGGTCATCGATCACGCCCTTGGGAAGCGCGGCCTCGACGGCACGGTTGCGTAACGTCCACAGAACGGTGGCCGAAACCCCGTCCAAGGTGTTGCCGTCGACTCGGGCCATAGCGCGATCGTAGCGACGTAGGCTGTCGGGATGGGACGCGATGTCTTCGACGACAAGCTGCTGGCACTGATCTGCGGGAACTCCATCGGTGTGTTGGCCACCATCAAACGCGACGGACGTCCACAGCTGTCCAACGTGTCCTATCACTTCGACCCGCACGATCACGTCGTGCAGGCGTCGATCACCGAGCCGCGTGCCAAGACCCGCAACCTGCGCCGCGACCCGCGGGCGTCGCTGCTGGTCAGCTCCGATGACGGCTGGTCGTACGCGGTTGCCGAGGGTACCGCCGAGTTGACGCCGCCCGCCGCGTCCCCCGACGACGACACCGTGGAAGCGCTGATTGCCTTGTACCGCAACATCGCCGGGGAACACCCGGACTGGGACGAATACCGCCAGGCCATGGTCACCGATCGGCGGGTGCTGTTGCAGCTGCCGGTCTCGCATCTGTACGGCATGCCCCCGGGTAAGCGTTAGCGTGCCCGCCGGTCGGCCGCCGCGGCTGTTCGCGTTGCTGGCCCCGCGGCTGGTGAAGTGGTACTCCAAAAGCAATGTGGTGATCTACCGGGCCACCGGTGGCCGCATCGGCGGGCGCGAGTTGGGCAAGCCGGTGTGCCTGCTGACCACGACCGGGCGAAAGAGCGGATTGTCGCGCACCAGTGCGCTGGTGTACCTGGCCGACGGCGCCCGGGTGGTCCTGGTGGCCGCCCAGGGCGGTCTGCCCAACCATCCGCTGTGGCTGCTCAACCTGCGGGCCAATCCGCAGGTGCAGGTGCAGATCGGCGCGCGCACGCAGCCGATGCTGGCCCGGGAGGCCGACGCGGCCGAGCGCGCGGTGCTGTGGCCGCGCGTGACCGCAATGAATCCGCGGTGGGCCACTTTTCAGTCGTGGACCGACCGGGTGATTCCGGTGGTGGTCTGCGAGCCGGTGTAGCGGGCAATTACGCCGTCGCCACGTTAGGCTCCTGGCATGGCCGCAGCAGACTCCGACTCCGCCCCGGAGGACGACACCAAGCGCAAGTTCCGCGAAGCCCTGGAACGCAAGAACGCGAAATCCGCCGGTGGTTCCGCGCATCAGGACGGCGGCGCCAAGCAGTCGCGGACGCACGGGCCGGTGGAGAACCGCCGGGAATTCCGCCGCAAGAGCGGATAGCACGACGTGGCCCCGGCAGAAACCGGGGCCACGCGCGCAGACCGCCTAGCCGAGGCGAGCAGGACGGACTGCCAGCACCCGCGCCGCGGCCAGTCCGACGAGCATCACGGCCACGCAGTACAACCCGTCGTCCTTGAGGCCCCACTTCACCGACGCCAGGGTCGCCGCCGAGGCCACGCACAGCAACACACCCACGGCGATGCTGCGCGACCCCGGTGCGCTCACCTGCCCGCCGTCCCAGCCCGGCAGCGGCGCATTCTCCAGCGGGCGCAACGCCATGAACAGCGCACCGACCAGGCCCGCCATCACCAGCACCTGCACGATGCTGAGCGCCACCAGATGCGGTTGCCCGGGGAAGCGGTACCAACCCAGGCTGTCGAACGCCAGGTGCACGCCCAGCAGCGCCGGCATGTGCCACAGGTACAGCGTCATCGCCCCGGAATTGCCGATCACGGTCAGCCACCACACCCGAGGCCGCTGCGCCCACCGTGCGATCGCCGGTGCGGCAGCGGTGATCAGGGCGCACATCATGATGGCGTGCCCGGCCATCAGCAGTGACGGCGGCGCCATGTTCGCCAGCCGCTGGCCCTCGATACCGACCAGGCTCACCTCATACGGGCCGTAGTGGCACAGCGCGATGTTGACGGCGAGCATCCCCAGCCCGATGCGCAGCGCGGCGATCTGAGTGAGCAGTCCGCGGCGGTAGGCGACGCCGAACATGCCCGGGATCGCCCAGGCCGCCATGTTGAGGTAGCCCAGCAGCCCCAGGCCGATGGTGTGCAACCGGACGGCGTCGACCAGCGCCACCACCGCGTAGACCCCGGCGACGCTGAGCGCCAGGTGGGTGGTGGTGGTGATCCGGTACAGCAACGGCACTCCTGCCAGCACCAGCACATAGGCGCCCAGGAACCACAGCAACTGGATGCTGATCCCGGCGATCGGCTGGTAGACGTGCGCGGGCAGGACCTGATGCAGGCAGACCAGGGTGATCGCCCAGAAGCCCAGGTAGTAGAACACCGGCCGGTAGAGCCGGGTGCAGCGCTTGAGCAGCCAGCCGCCCCAGCTCGCGCCGGGCCGCCAGGACCCGATGCTGGCGGCGGCCCCGGCGAAGAAGAACAGCGGCATGATCTGGAAGACCCAGGTCAGCGCTTGGAACACCGTCGACGTGGTGAGCAGGTTGTCCCAGATCAGGACGCCGCCCCGGATCATGCTGGTGGCCATGACGGTGTGGCCGGCCACCACACCGATCAGCGAGACGATGCGGATGACATCGATGGCGCGGTCGCGGTCGGCGGGCGTCTGCGCGGCCACCTCCGCCGGGGCGGGAAAACTCAGCAGTTGGGTCATGCGAAAACGCTAACCAGGGTGGTGGTGAGTAGTTTCCCCCAACTTTTCCGGTTCGCGTTGGTGTCGGTGGGCTGGGCTAAACAGTGTGTATGACCGTCAGATCCCTACTGGCCGCAGCCCTGGTGGGCGCCGCGCTCGTCACCGCCCCGGTCGCCGGGGCTGATCCGGTGCGCGCGGTCGGTGATGGCCCAGGACCGATGGCAGACGTCGTCTGCGGCACCCTGAACAACGATCCCAGTGTGGCCGGGGTGCGCCAGATGATGGAGAACTTCACCGGCTTCATGCTGTTCCCGCAGCTGGCGTGGGAGGCCATCCTCAACGGGGTGGTATGGAACTGCCCGGAGCATGCCGATCTACTCAAGGAATACGCCAGGTTCTACGGCGACCACTGAGCAGCCGGGATGCGGGGTAGCCGGTCGGCAACTGTGTTGCCTACAGTCGGGGTGTGCATCTTTGCCTGACGCAAGATTCCGAGGCCGATCGCCTGCTGGCCGAGAACCCGTTCGCGCTGCTGGTCGGGATGCTGCTCGACCAGCAGGTGCCGATGGAGACCGCGTTCGCCGGCCCCAAGAAGATCGCCGACCGGATGGGCGGGCTGGACGTGCGCGAGATCGCCGACCACGACCCCGAGCAGTTCGCCGCGCTGTGTTCGCAAACGCCTGCGGTGCACCGGTTTCCGGGGTCGATGGCGGCCCGGATCCAGAGCCTGGCGCAGACCCTGGTGGACCGCTACGACGGTGACGTCGCGGCGTTGTGGACATCCGGCGACCCGGACGGGGCCGAGGTGCTGCGGCGGCTCAAGGCGTTGCCCGGCTTCGGTGACCAGAAAGCGCGGATCTTTCTGGCGCTGCTCGGCAAGCAGTACGACGTCACCCCGCCGGGTTGGCGCGACGCGGCCGGCGACTACGGCAAGGCGGGCGTGCACATGTCGATCGCCGACGTCGTCGACGCCGGGTCACTGGTCAAGGTGCGGACCTACAAGAAACAGATGAAACAGAAGCAGGCGGCCCAGAAATCCGCTCCCTAGGGAAAGGCGACACCGTGAAGACACACCTGAACTGCCCGTGTGGTGAGGCCATCGTCGGTACCGACGAGGACAACCTGGTCGAGCTGACCCAAAAGCATCTCGCCGACGTTCACCCGGGCATGGAGTACGACCGGGACGCCATCCTTTTCATGGCCTACTGAGCCGGCCAAAGCGCGCCCGGCCAAAGCACGCCCGGCCAAAGCGCGCCCGGCCAAAGCGCGCCGAGTGTCGGGTTAAGGCACGCTTTTCGCGAAGCAGCGTGCCTTAATCCGACACTCGGCGGGAGGGGGCAGGGAGGTCAGGGAACCACCGTCGAGCCGATGGTGGGCATGAAGTTGCACTGCTTGTCCTTGGTGCTCACCTGCCCGAAGATCGTCGACATGATGCTGCCCGAACCGGTGTCGACGATTGCGGTCAGCGTCGTCGGTCCGTCGGGGTTGATGTCGGCGCGGGGTTGCAGGGTGGCGGTCCCGGACTTGCCGGTGGTCAGGTTCACCCAGGTGACGTTCAGCGGCAGCTTCTGCACCTCGGCGGGACCGGGGGTGCCCACGGCGGTGAACACGTAGGCGGTCTGGCCGGCTCCGGGCCCGGGGGCCGGAATCTTGGCCGGGCCCGCCACCGACAACGCGGGGGCGATGACGCTGCCGCCGTCGGACAGGCAACTCTGGCCGATGGACGGGTACATGAAGTCCTGGGTGGGCGGGGAGTCCGGGCTGAACGCGGCGGGCGCGGCAGCGGGTGCGGCGGCCGGCGGCGCTGCGGGCGGAGCCACCGGCGGAGCCACCGGGGCGGCGACCTCCGGGACCGGCGGAGCCGGGGCGGGTCCGGGTGCGGCGTCGGGCGCCGGCGTGTGCGGCTGAGCCTGCGGAACCGCCTGCTGGCCCGGTCCGGCCGCGTGGGCCGGGTCGATGCCGGCGGGCAGATGGGCGGGGACACCCGGGACCGCCCCCGGCGCCGGGACGTGGGCGACCGGAGGACTGTCCGGGCCCGGCACCGTGACAGCGGCCGGTGCAGCCACGAACTGGCTCACCGAGTCGGCGACCTGCTTGGAGCCCGCCGGTGCCGCCGAATTGCCGGCGAAGGCCGCAGCGGCCGCCATCAGCAGCGACGAAGCGCCGGCCGGGTCGGCCGCGGCCTGCTGGATGACCGGGCTGAGCTGTTCGATGGCCGGTAGTCCGGGCAGCTGCGCGCTGGGGATCGGCTGCGGGGGAGCGACCGGGTCGGCAGCACAGACGCCACTGAAGACCAGCGCCGTTGACGAGCCGACCGCGAAAGCAGTTGCGGCGAACATCGTGCGGGTGCGCGACATGATTTCTCCCAATCGTCGACAAGCAGGTCTGCAACCCGAAGCTAGTTTGTTACTGGAGTGGCTCAAGTGACACGTGTGTGATTTATGGATCCGTTACGGAAGCGATGCGGTTCCGCATACTTGGCGCCGACGGTGCACGAGGCGGCCCCGGAGGGATCGTTAAAGTCTGTCGGATAGACACAGACGCGCCCCCCGCCGCCCGCCGCACCGACCAGCAGACCTCGTGGCCGGTGCGGCTGGCTCCGCTGCTGTTGGTGGCCAGCGTCGGCGCACGGCTGGCCTGGACCTATCTGGTTCCCAACGGCGCCAACTTCGTCGACCTGCACGTCTACATCGGCGGTGCGGCCGCGCTGGATCACCCGGGCACCCTGTACAGCTACGTCTACGCCGACAAGACCCCGGACTTCCCGCTGCCCTTCACCTACCCGCCGTTCGCGGCGATCGTCTTCTACCCGCTGCACCTGCTGCCCTGGGGTGTGGTGGCGTTCGGCTGGACCATCGGCGCGATGGCCGCGCTCTACGGTGTGGTCCGGATCAGCCAGCGGCTGCTGGGGGTGCCCGCCGGTGCCGGTCACCGCATCGCCATGGCCTGGACGGCGGTCGGGATCTGGACCGAGCCGTTGCGCAGCACCTTCGACTACGGCCAGGTCAACGTGGTGCTGGTGCTGGCCGCGCTGTGGGCGGCCTACAGCACCCGATGGTGGTTGTCGGGACTTCTGATCGGGGTGGCCGCCGGGATCAAGCTGACCCCGGCGATCACCGGGGTCTTTTTCGTGGGTGTCCGCCGGTGGGCCGCGACAGCGGCCGCGGCGGCGACGTTCCTGGCGACGATCGGATTGTCGGCCCTGCTCATCCGCGACGACACCCGCTACTACTTCACCGAGCTGATCGGCGACCCCAAGCGCATCGGGCCGGTGGCGACCTCGTTCAACCAGTCCTGGCGCGGGGGCATCTCCCGCATCGTCGGGCACGACGCCGGCTACGGCGTGCCGGTGCTGGTGGTCCTGGCCGTCACGGCGCTGCTGGCGATCCTGGCCTGGCGCGCGCTGGACTCCGACCGCACGCACCAAGACCGCCTCGGGTTGCTGTTGGTGGTCGAATTGTTCGGGCTGCTGCTGTCCCCGATTTCCTGGACGCACCACTGGGTGTGGCTGCTGCCGCTGATGATCTGGCTGATCCACGGCCCGTTCGGCGATCGGCTGGGGGCACGCATTTTGGGCTGGGGATGGCTGGTGTTGATCCTGATCGGGGTGCCGTGGCTGTTGAGCTTCGCGCAGCCGTCCATCTGGCAGCCCGACCGGCCCTGGTATCTGGCCTGGGCCGGATTGGTGTACCCGGTGGCCACGGTGGCGACGCTGGGTTGGATGGCCTGCACCGGCCGGCGAACCCGAGCCGCCGACGGCTAACCCGCCAGAACCCCGTCGATGGTGCGGGCCATGGCGAGGTCTTTGTCGGTGATCCCGCCCTCGGAATGCGTCACCAACGCAAACGTCACCGTCCGCCACCGGATATCGATATCGGGATGGTGATCGGCCGCCTCGGCCTGCTCGGCGACCCGGCGCACCGCGTCGATGCCGGCGAGGAACGCCGGAAACTTCACCGACCGGCGCAGGGCACCGTCGACGCGCTGCCAGCCGTCCAGACCGGGAAGAGCCGAATCCACCTGTTCGTCTGTTAACACAGCCAT
The DNA here is from genome assembly GCF_059812545.1 of Mycobacterium sp. NGS50. NCBI lineage: Bacteria > Bacillati > Actinomycetota > Actinomycetes > Mycobacteriales > Mycobacteriaceae > Mycobacterium > Mycobacterium sp. NGS50. Next base: position 74,210 of record NZ_JCALCW010000012.1, on the reverse strand, counting down.
ACCCCGACGGTAGGACGGTATAGCGTCACACGCCATGTCCCACCAGATTGTCGTCGCCGGCGCCGTGGTCCGCGGATCCGAACTCCTGGTGGCGCAGCGGCTGCGTCCCCCGGAACTGGCCGGCCGCTGGGAACTGCCCGGCGGCAAGGTCGCGGCGGGGGAGACCGAGGCGGCCGCCCTGGCGCGGGAGCTGGCCGAAGAGCTCGGGGTCGCCGTCGAGGTGGGCGACCGGGTGGGGGACGACGTCGCGCTGGGCGACACCGCCACGCTGCGGGCCTACCGGGTACGGCTGGTCGACGGTGACCCCCGCCCGCATGATCACGGCGCCCTGCGCTGGGTGACGGCGGCCGAGCTGCCCGGTCTGGACTGGGTGCCCGCCGACCGCGCCTGGCTGGCCGATCTCGTCGAGCTGCTGCAATCCCGCTGACCGGGCAGTACCGACGGGCCGGCTTTGGGCTGCTCTAAGGTACTGGCATGTGTTCGCGACCGCTGGGATGTAGCCGATGATCGTCGGAGTGCTTGCCGAGGCGCGCCCGGGTGAGACCCGGGTATCGGCGACACCGGCGACGGTCACCCAACTGCTCAAGCTGGGCTACGAGGTGGTGGTGGCCTCCGGTGCCGGGGTGGCGTCGTCGTTCCCCGACGATGCCTACGTCAAGGCGGGCGCCTCGATCGGCGAGGCCGGTGCCGCCGACATCGTGCTGGGCGTCAACCCGCCGTCGACCGATCAACTGGACGGCCTCAAACCGGGTGCGACGCTGATCAGCCTGCTGTCACCGGGGCTGGACCCGGATCTGGTGACCGATCTGGGCAAGCGTCCCATCACCGCGCTGGCGATGGATGCGGTGCCGCGGATCTCCCGGGCGCAGTCGCTGGACGTGTTGTCCTCGATGGCCAATATCGCGGGGTATCGGGCCGTGGTCGAGGCCGCCCACGCCTTCGGCCGGTTTTTCACCGGACAGGTGACCGCCGCCGGCAAGGTGCCGCCGGCCAAGGTGCTGGTGGTGGGTGCCGGTGTCGCGGGCTTGGCGGCCATCGGTGCCGCCGGCAGCCTGGGTGCGATCGTGCACGCCACCGATCCGCGGCCGGAAGTGGCCGATCAGGTCAAATCGCTTGGCGGGGAGTACCTGTCGATCGAAGATCCCGAGGCGCAGGTGTCGGCGACCGGCTACGCCAAGGAGATGAGCGACGACTACAAGGCCCGCGAGGCCCAGCTGTACGCCGAGCAGTGCACCGATGTCGACATCATCATCACCACCGCGCTGATCCCGGGCCGTCCCGCTCCGCGCATCATCACCGCCGAGATGGTCGCGTCGATGAAGTCGGGGAGCGTGATCGTCGACATGGCGGCCGCCAACGGCGGCAACGTCGAGGGAACCGTCAAGGACCAGGCGGTGCTGACCGACAACGGTGTGACGATCATCGGCTACACCGACCTGGCCGGTCGGCTACCCGCGCAGGCCTCGCAGTTATACGGCACCAACCTGGTCAACCTGCTCAAACTGATGACGCCCGAAAAAGACGGGCAGCTCGTGTTGGACTTCGACGACGTGGTGCAACGCTCGATCACCGTGGTCCGCGACGGCGAGACCACCTGGCCGCCGCCGCCGGTGCAGGTCTCTGCCGCCCCGGCCGCCGCGGCGGCCGTCCAGCCGGTGGCGCCCTCGACGGCCAAGGCACCCATGTCGGCCGGGCGCCGGCTGGGTGTGGTGCTCAGCGCAGCGGCGCTGCTGTTCGGGCTGGTGGCGATCGCGCCGGCCGCCCTGCAGGTGCACCTGACGGTGTTCGCGCTGGCGATTGTGATCGGCTACTACGTCATCGGGCATGTGCACCACGCCCTGCACACCCCGCTGATGTCGGTGACCAATGCGATCTCCGGGATCATCGTGGTCGGTGCGCTGCTGCAGATCGGCCACGGCGACCAGGCGGTCACCGGGTTGGCGGCGGCGGCGATCCTGCTGGCCAGCATCAACATTTTCGGTGGTTTCGCGGTCACCCGCCGCATGTTGGCCATGTTCTCCCGCAGCTGATATCCGCGCACAACAACGTCGGAGTAGACCTCAATGTCCTTTATCGAGACCGCCCCCACGGCGGCCTACGTCGTCGCGGCCCTGTTGTTCATCCTGGCGTTGGCCGGGTTGTCCAAGCACGAGACGTCGCGGGCCGGCAACACCTTCGGCATCGTCGGGATGGCGGTCGCCCTGGCGGCCACCATCGCCCTGGCGGTGCACAACGGGATCGACTCGGCGCGCCTGGGCCTGCTGATCGGTGTCACCGTGATCGGCGCGGCGATCGGGCTGTGGCGGGCCAAGGTGGTCGAGATGACCGGCATGCCTGAGCTGATCGCGCTGCTGCACTCGTTCGTCGGTCTGGCCGCGGTGCTGGTCGGCTGGAACGGCTACCTGCACGTCGAGGCGCAACCCAGCGGCGAGGAGGCGCTGCGGCTGGGATCGGAGGGCCTGGCCGGGATTCACTCGGCCGAGGTGTTCATCGGCGTGTTCATCGGCGCGGTCACCTTCACCGGTTCGATCGTGGCCAACCTCAAGCTGTCGGCCCGGATGAAGTCCGCGCCGCTGATGCTGCCGGGCAAGAACTATCTCAACGTCGGTGCGCTGGTCGCGTTCGTCGCCCTGACCGTGTGGTTCGTGATCGACCCGCAGCTGTGGCTGCTCGGGCTGGTCACCGCGCTCGCGCTGCTGCTGGGCTGGCACCTGGTCGCCTCGATCGGCGGCGGCGACATGCCGGTGGTGGTGTCCATGCTCAACAGCTACTCGGGCTGGGCGGCCGCCGCATCGGGCTTCCTGCTGTCCAATGACCTGCTCATCATCACCGGTGCCCTGGTCGGCTCCTCGGGTGCCTACCTGTCCTACATCATGTGCAAGGCGATGAACCGGTCCTTCATCTCCGTGATCGCCGGCGGCTTCGGTATCGAGGCCGGCCCGGCCGACGACAAGGACTACGGCGAGCACCGCGAGATCACCGCCGAGGGTGTCGCCGAGATGCTCGGGTCGGCCGACACGGTGATCATCACGCCCGGCTACGGGATGGCGGTGGCCCAGGCGCAGTACGGCGTCGCCGAACTCACCCGCAAGCTGCGTGAGCGCGGCGCCACCGTCCGCTTCGGTATCCACCCCGTCGCGGGCCGGCTGCCCGGGCACATGAACGTGCTGCTCGCCGAGGCCAAGGTGCCCTACGACATCGTTTTGGAAATGGACGAGATCAACGACGACTTCAAGGACACCGCCGTCGTCCTGGTCATCGGCGCCAACGACACCGTCAACCCGGCCGCGGCCGAGGACCCGTCCAGCCCGATCGCCGGCATGCCGGTGCTCACGGTGTGGGACGCCGACAACGTCATCGTGTTCAAGCGGTCCATGGCCTCGGGCTACGCGGGTGTGCAGAACCCCCTGTTCTTCCGGTCGAACTCCGCAATGCTGTTCGGTGACGCCAAGGACCGGGTCTCCGACATCCTGCAGGCGCTCTGAGACGACTCCGAAGCGGTCCTGTACAGCGCTCTGGTAGCACAGTCACAGCACCTGTACAGATTGCTTTCGTGAACTCTTCGCAACTTGGTCGTAACCTGTAGTTAGCGCTCTGTTGGTTACCCTGCTGCTTTGCCAGGTGTTGAAAGTATGCCGCTGAGCAGGGCATTAACGTCTCGCAGAGGAGGATCGCACGCTAACGATCCGGTATTCCACCGGTGACGTACCGGCGGCGAAGATGGGGCTTTCCGAGACCGTGCATGAAACAAGCGGACTCTATGCTGAACCCATTGCTGGACCGTGCACAGCCCGTCGTCGGCCAGTAGAACAGTCAGCGTCGTGCTGACGGAATTCGGGCGTGCGGCGACGTGGCCGCGCCGCTCCGGTCCTGCGTCCGATCGTTCCGCGGTGTGTAAGGAGGTGCTGGCATGACGGTTACCCCCCATGTCGGTGGCGCGCTGGAAGAGCTGCTGGAACGCAGCGGCCGGTTCTTCACCCCGGGCGACATCTCGAAGGACCTGCGCACCGTGACGCGGCGCGGCGGCCGCGACGCCGACGTCTTCTACCGCGACCGGTGGAGCCACGACAAGGTCGTGCGCTCCACCCACGGGGTGAACTGCACCGGGTCGTGCTCGTGGAAGATCTACGTCAAAGACGGCATCATCACCTGGGAAACCCAGCAAACCGACTATCCGACGGTGGGCCCGGACCGGCCGGAATATGAGCCGCGCGGCTGCCCCCGTGGCGCGTCGTTCTCCTGGTACTCCTACTCGCCGACCCGGGTGCGCTACCCGTATGCCCGCGGTGTGTTGGTGGAGATGTTCCGTGAAGCCAAGGCCCGACTCGGTGACCCGGTGCTGGCGTGGGCCGACATCCAGGCCGACCCGGAGCGGCGCCGCCGATACCAGCGGGCGCGCGGCAAGGGCGGCCTGGTCCGGGTGACCTGGGCCGAGGCCACCGAGATGATCGCCGCCGCGCATGTGCACACGATCAAGGAATACGGCCCGGACCGCATCGCCGGCTTCTCGCCGATCCCGGCCATGTCGATGGTCTCCTACGCGGCCGGATCGCGGTTCTTCGAACTGATCGGCGCGCCGATGACGTCGTTCTACGACTGGTACGCCGACCTGCCGGTCGCCTCGCCGCAGGTATTCGGTGACCAGACCGACGTGCCCGAATCCGGCGACTGGTGGGACGCCGCGTACCTGATGATGTGGGGCTCCAACGTCCCGATCACCCGGACCCCCGACGCGCACTGGATGGCCGAGGTCCGCTACCGCGGTACCAAGGTCGTCAGCGTGAGCCCCGACTATGCCGACAACACGAAGTTCGCCGACGAATGGATTCCGTGTGCGGCCGGCACCGATGGCGCGCTGGCCATGGCGATGGGGCATGTGATCCTGTCGGAATGCTATGTGCAACAGCAGGTCCCGTTCTTCGCAGACTATGTGCGGCAATACACCGACCTGCCGTTCCTGATCAAGCTGGAACGCCGCGGCGACCGCCTGATCCCGGGTAAGAACCTCACCGCGGCGGACCTCGGCCAGAACGTCGAGAATGCCGCGCTCAAACCCGCGCTTCTCGACGAGACCACCGACTCCGTCGTCGTTCCGCACGGCTCGTTGGGATTCCGCTTCGGCGAGGACGGCGTCGGCAAGTGGAACCTGGACCTGGAGCAGCTGACCCCGGCACTGTCGGTGCTGGGCGAGGACACCGACGCCGTGCTGGTCGACCTGCCCAACTTCGACACCATCACCGGCGCGGGAGACACCATCGCGCGCGGTGTTCCGGTGCGCCGCGTCGGAGAGCACCTGGTCTGTACCGTCTTCGACCTGATGCTGGCCGGTTACGGTGTGGCGCGCCCGGGACTGCCCGGCGTGTGGCCGACCGGATACGACGACCCGACCCAGCCCAACACGCCGGCCTGGCAGGAACCGATCACCGGGGTGTCGGCCGGCCAGGTGATCCGCATCGCCAAGGAATTCGCCCGCAGCGCCGAGGAATCCGGCGGCCGGTCGATGATCATCATGGGCAGCGGCATCTGCCAGTGGTTCCACGGCGACACGATCTACCGCGCGGTGCTGGCGCTGCTGATGCTGACCGGGTCGATGGGCCGCAACGGCGGCGGCTGGGCCCACTACGTCGGCCAGGAGAAGGTGCGCCCGCTCACCGGTTGGCAGGCCATGGCGATGGCCACCGACTGGGTGCGGCCGCCGCGCCAGGTGCCCGGTGCCTCCTACTGGTACGTCCACACCAACCAGTGGCGCTACGACGGCTTCGGCGCGGACAAGCTGACCACCCCGTTGGGTCGCGGCCTGTTCGACGGCAAGCACACTATGGATCTGCTGGCGTCGGCCACGGCGATGGGCTGGAGCCCGTTCTACCCGCAGTTCGACAAGTCCACCCTCGATGTGGCCGACGAGGCGAAGGCCGCCGGCCGTGACCCCGCCGAGTACGTCGCCGAACAACTCGGGGAGCGCAAACTCAAGCTGGCCGTGACCGATCCGGACGCGCCCGGGAACTGGCCGCGCCTGCTCACCGTGTGGCGGGCCAACCTGATCGGCTCGTCGGGCAAGGGCGGTGAGTACTTCCTCAAGCACCTGCTGGGCACCGACTCCAACGTGCTGGGCGAGCCGCCGACCGGGGGCGTGCAGCCGACCGATGTCGTCTGCGAGGGCGAAATCCCAGAGGGCAAGCTCGATCTGATGATGTCGATCGACTTCCGGATGACCTCGACCACCCTGGTGTCCGATCTGGTTCTGCCGGCTGCGACCTGGTACGAGAAGGTCGACCTCTCCAGCACCGACATGCACCCGTATGTGCACTCGTTCTCCGCGGCGACCGACCCGCCCTGGGAAACCCGCAGCGACTACGACGCTTTCGGTGCGATCGCCCGTGCCTTCTCCGAACTGGCCAAGGTCCACCTGGGCACCCGCACCGACGTGGTGATGACCGCGCTGGCCCACGACACCCCGGACGCCATGACGTATCCGGACGGGACCGAACGGGATTGGCTGACGACCGGTGCGACCCCGGTGCCCGGTAAGACGATGGCCAAGCTGGCCGTGGTGGAACGCGACTACACCGCCGTCTACGACAAGTGGCGTACCCTGGGCCCGCTGGTGGACAAGTTCGGTATGACGGTCAAGGGCTACACCGTGCAACCGCACCAGGAGGTCAAGGAACTGGCCGCCAGGTTCGGTGTGATGAATTCCGGTGCGGGGCAGGGCCGTCCGGCGATCACCACAGCGCAGCGGATGTGCGATGTGGTGCTGGCCCTGTCCGCCACCACCAACGGCCGGCTGGCCGTCGAGGGCTGGCGGGAGTTGGAGAAGCGCACCGGCCAACGGCTGGCGCACCTGGCCGAGGGCAGCGAAGAGAAGCGCATCACCTACGCCGACACCCAGGCGCGACCCGTCCCGGTGATCACCAGCCCGGAATGGTCGGGCAGCGAGACCGGCGGGCGTCGGTATGCGCCGTTCACCGTCAACATCGAGAACCTCAAGCCGTTCCACACCCTGACCGGGCGCATGCACTTCTACCTGGCGCACGACTGGGTCGAGGAACTCGGCGAGCACCTGCCGGTCTTCCGGCCGCCGCTGGACATGACCAGGTTGTACGGCGAGCCCCCGCTGGGTGAGACCGCCGACGGGATCGGACTCACCGTGCGGTATCTGACCCCGCACTCGAAGTGGTCGTTCCACTCCACCTACCAGGACAACCTCTACATGCTGTCGCTGTCGCGCGGCGGCCCCACGATGTGGATGAGTCCGGGCGATGCGGAGAAAATCCAAGTCCGCGACAACGATTGGGTGGAAGCGGTCAACAACAACGGTGTCTTCGTGTGCCGCGCGATCGTCAGCCACCGGATGCCCGACGGGGTGGTGTTCGTCTACCACGTGCAGGAACGCACCGTCGACACCCCACGCTCGGAGACCACCGGCAAGCGCGGCGGCAACCACAACGCCCTGACCCGGGTGCGCATCAAGCCCAGTCATCTCGCCGGCGGCTACGGACAGCACTCGTTCGCGTTCAACTACATGGGCCCCACCGGCAACCAGCGCGACGAGGTGACCGTGGTACGCCGCCGCAGCCAGGAGGTTCAGTACTGATGCGGGTCATGGCGCAGATCGCGATGGTGATGAACCTCGACAAGTGCATCGGGTGTCACACCTGCTCGGTCACCTGCAAGCAGGCCTGGACCAACCGGGCCGGTACCGAGTACGTCTGGTTCAACAACGTCGAAACCCGCCCCGGCCAAGGCTATCCGCGTACCTACGAGGATCAGGAGCGCTGGAACGGGGGATGGGTGCGCGACCGCGGCGGGCGGTTGAAGCTGCGCGACGGCGGCCGATTCTCCAAGCTGCTGCGCATCTTCGCCAACCCGAAACTGCCGGGCATCCGCGACTACTACGAGCCGTGGACCTACGACTACGAGAACCTGACGTCCGCGCCGCTGTCGGACACCTTCCCGGTGGCCGCCCCCCGCAGCCAGATCACCGGCGAGCCGATGAAGATCGAGTGGGGCCCCAACTGGGACGACAACCTGGCCGGATCGGCGGCGACGTTGGCCAACGACCCGATCCTGAAGAAGGTGTCTGACGAGGTCAAGGACAAGCTCGAAGAGACCTTCATGTTCTACCTGCCGCGGATCTGCGAGCACTGCCTCAACCCGTCGTGTGTGGCGTCGTGCCCGTCGGGCGCGATGTACAAGCGCACCGAGGACGGCATTGTGCTGGTCGACCAGGACAAGTGTCGCGGCTGGCGGATGTGTGTGTCGGGATGCCCGTACAAGAAGGTGTATTTCAACCACCGAACCGGCAAGGCCGAGAAGTGTACGTTCTGCTATCCGCGCATCGAGGTCGGTCTGCCGACGATCTGCTCGGAGACCTGCGTGGGCCGGCTGCGCTACATCGGGCTCATCCTCTACGACGTGGACAAGGTGCTGGAGGCCGCGTCGGTCGAGAACGACACCGACCTGTATGAGGCGCAGTGCGGAGTGTTCCTGGATCCCAACGACCCCAAGGTGATTGCCGGTGCCCGGGCTGAGGGTATCTCCGAGGAGTGGATCGAGGCGGCGCAACGCTCGCCCATCTACGCACTGATCAACCGTTACAAGGTGGCGCTGCCGCTGCACCCGGAATACCGCACCATGCCGATGGTTTGGTACATCCCGCCGTTGTCCCCGGTGGTCGACGCGGTCAGCCGCGACGGGCACGACGGTGAAGACCTCGGCAACCTGTTCGGCGCGCTGGACGCGCTGCGTATCCCGATGCAGTACCTGGCCGAGCTGTTCACCGCCGGCGACACCGTCCCCGTGGAAGGCGTACTGCGCCGGCTGGCGGCGATGCGGTCCTACATGCGCGACATCAACCTCGGACGTGAGACTCAACCGCACATCGCCGAATCGGTCGGCATGAGCGAAGAAGACATCTACGAGATGTACCGGCTGCTGGCGATCGCGAAATACGAAGACCGGTATGTCATTCCGACCGCCTACCGTGACCAGGCCCATGAGCTTGAGCATCTCGGCTGCTCCCTGGACACCGACGGCGGACCGGGCATGTATGAAACAGGTCCGTTCGGTGAGGGCAGTGGTGCACCGGTGCCGGTGGCCGCCGAGACATTCCACATCATCAAGGACCGGCAGACCAGCGCGGGCGGCGGCGGCGCCCAGCGGGTGAACCTGCTCGAGTGGGATGGCGGTGAGGCGCCGCCGGGAATGTTCCCCGGACACAAGCCATGAAACTGCTGAACCGCTCAGGGGCGCGGGCCCGTGGAAATGCGTTGCGCGACCGGCTGGTGTGGCAGGCCGCCTCGCTGTTGTTGGCCTACCCCGACGAACAGCGTGCCGACCGATTCGACACCGTCGAGCGCCTGCTGGCCAACATCGATGGTGCGCCGGCTGAATTGTTGGCGCGTGCCTTGGCCTCGCTACGGGCCACCGACGCGATGACCGCCGCCACCGAATATGTCGAAACGTTCGACATGCGACGGCGCTGCACGATGTACCTGACGTATTGGACGGCGGGCGACACCCGAAACCGGGGCCGCGCCATGCTGGTGTTCGCCGGTGCCTACCGGGCGGCCGGCGTGGAGCCGCCCAAGTCCGAGGGGCCCGACCACCTGCCGGTGGTGCTGGAGTTCGCCGCCACCGTCGACCCGGAAGGCGGCCGGCAGCTGCTGATCGACAACCGGGTGCCCATCGATGTGGTGTTCGGCGCGCTCGCCGAGGCGGGTTCCCCGTATGCCGACGTGATCGCCGCGGTGGCCGAGACGCTGCCGCCGGTCACCGACCAGCAGGTGCGCCGGGCGCGCCGGCTGGCCGAATCCGGTCCACCCGCCGAAGCAGTCGGACTGGAGCCTTACACACTGACGGTGCCGCCGCGGCCAAGCGATGGAGGATGAGTTGGTCGAGCTGAATCTCCACGAGATCTACTGGGACGACGCACCGTACGTGGTGCTGGCCATCGCCCTGGTGGGCAGCTGGTGGCGTTACCGTTACGACAAGTTCGGCTGGACCACCCGCTCGTCGCAGCTGTATGAATCCAAGCTGCTGCAGATCGGCAGCCCGATGTTCCACTTCGGCAGCCTGGTGGTGATCGTGGGCCACGTCGTCGGCCTGATGGTCCCGGAGGATCTGACCGAAGCGCTGGGCATGAGCGATCACTTCTACCACATCCAGGCGTTGGTGCTCGGATTGCCGGCCGGGATCGCGACACTGATCGGGATCGGGCTGCTGATCTATCGCCGCCGCACCCAGGCCGCGGTGTTCAAGGCGACCAACAAGAACGACAAACTGATGTACGCCGTCTTGGTCTGTGCGCTGCTGGCCGGCATGGCCTGCACACTGATGGGCGCCACGCATTACGGCGAGGTGCACGACTACCGGCAAAGCGTCTCGGTGTGGTTCCGCTCGATCTGGATCCTGGACCCGCGCGGCGACCTGATGATGCAGGCGCCGTTCTATTTCCAGGTGCACGTGACCATCGCGCTACTGCTGTTCGCACTGTGGCCGTTCACCCGGTTGGTGCACGCGTTCAGCGCACCGATCGGCTACCTGTTCCGGCCCTACATCGTCTACCGGAGCCGCACGGTGACGCCGGCCAACACCTGGGCCGGGTCGGCGCCGCCGCGTCGCGGTTGGTGACGACCGAGGCCCGCGGCCGGGCTCAGGAGTCGATGTCGAGATAGCCCGGCTCGCCGTGGGCGGTGGTGAACGCGGTCAGGGCGCGGACCAACCCGCGGCGTTCCGGCGGCGGCATCTGTTCCACGATGCGGGCGATCTCGCCGCGCCGGTGCGTGATGACCCGTTGGACCACGTCATGTCCATGCGGGGTGAGCGCGGCCAGCGTCTCGCGCCGTGAGGTGGGGTGCGGCGTCCGGTTGATCAGCCCGGTGCTGACGAGCCGGTCGATCATCCGGCCGGTGGTCGACGGTTGCACATGCAGCAGACCCGCCAGCGTGCCCAGGTTGAGCGCGTCGTGCTTGGACAAGATCAGCAGCGTCCGGAACTGCGGAATCGTGATCGTCTCGTCCACTCGGGCGATGGAGTCAGCCGAGATGGCCATCAACAGACGCGACGCGGTCAGCAGCGCGTCGGTGATCGCGTCCAACGACTCGTCGTCGATCTCGGTGTTCACAGGTTCACAGCCAAGCTCCAGAACTCTAGCAGCGGCCTACTATAGCAGTCCGCAACTATTGCGGAGTACTACGGTAGCTATGACGAAGTATCCACTGATAGACGCGCCGGCGGACGGTAGCCAGTCATGAGGTTCACCCCCTTCGGCGTGGCGGCCGGCTGTGTCGCCGTGTTTGTGTCGTTGGCGCCGCTCGCCCACGCCAACCCGATCGACCTGGACCCGCACGATCCGGATATGACGAGGAACCACTGTCCCGGCGGGCAATGGGGCTTCGGCCGGCTGCGGGTGTGCGATGGCGAGGAGTACCCGGACGGGTCGTACTGGCACCAGTGGAGGGGCGGCAACGGCTGGATCGGGCCGACCTGGAACTACGACTGCGTCGGTGACAGCGGCAACCACATATTCCCGGCGCCCCCGCCACCCGGCGGCTGCGACGGGGCGATTCCGCCCGATCCGCCCGCCGGGGACCCGCCACCGCCGGGGGAGCCACCACCGGCCGGCTGAGCGCTGCGGGCGCCGCCCGCTGTGACGCCCGCCACCGTGGCGGCCCGCGTTTTCGCGATCGGCGGCCTGCGCTGCGAGAATCACCAGGTGAACTTCCGCAATGTCGCCATCGTCGCCCACGTCGACCACGGCAAAACCACCTTGGTCGATGCCATGCTGCGGCAATCCGGCGCGCTGCACGTGCGCGGTGACGACGCCAAAGAACGCATCATGGACTCCGGGGATCTGGAGCGCGAAAAGGGCATCACGATCCTGGCCAAGAACACCGCGGTGCACCGCCACCACGGCGACGGCACAGTGACCTGCATCAACGTGATCGACACGCCCGGGCACGCCGATTTCGGTGGCGAGGTGGAGCGTGGCCTGTCCATGGTCGACGGGGTGCTGCTGCTGGTCGACGCGTCGGAGGGCCCGCTGCCGCAGACCCGGTTCGTGCTGCGCAAGGCGCTGGCCGCGCACCTGCCGGTGATCCTGGTGGTCAACAAGACCGACCGGCCCGACGCGCGCATCGCCGAGGTCGTCGAGGAGAGCCACGACCTGCTGCTCGACGTCGCCTCCGATCTCGACGGCGAGGCACAGGCGGCGGCCGAGAAGGCGCTCGATCTGCCGACGCTGTACGCCTCCGGCCGTGCCGGGATCGCCAGCACCACCGAACCGGCCAACGGCGAGAACCCCGACGGGGACAACCTGGATGCGCTGTTCGACGTCCTGCTCGAGCACATCCCGCCGCCCCAGGGGGATCCCGAGGCCCCGTTGCAGGCCCTGGTGACCAACCTCGACGCGTCGTCGTTCCTCGGCCGACTGGCGCTGATCCGGATCTACAAGGGCCGCATCCGCAAGGGCCAGCAGGTGGCCTGGATGCGCGAGGTGGACGGCCATCCGGTCATCACCAACGCGAAGATCACCGAACTGCTGGTCACCGAGGGCGTCGAGCGGACCCCCACCGAGGAGGCCACCGCGGGCGACATCGTGGCGGTCGCCGGTATCCCCGAGATCATGATCGGCGACACGTTGGCCGATCCGGACCACGCCCACGCGCTGCCGCGCATCACCGTCGACGAGCCCGCCATCTCGGTGACCATCGGTACCAACACCTCTCCGCTCGCCGGCAAGGTGTCCGGACATAAGCTCACCGCGCGGATGGTGAAGTCGCGGTTGGACTCCGAACTCGTCGGCAACGTGTCCATCAAGGTCGTCGACATCGGCCGCCCCGACGCCTGGGAGGTCCAGGGCCGCGGCGAGCTGGCGCTGGCGGTGCTGGTCGAACAGATGCGTCGCGAGGGCTTCGAGCTGACGGTCGGCAAGCCGCAGGTCGTCACACAGACCATCGACGGCAAGCTGCACGAGCCGTTCGAGGCGATGACCATCGACTGCCCCGAGGAGTTCGTCGGCGCGATCACCCAGCTGATGGCCGCCCGCAAGGGACGCATGGAGGAGATGACCAACCACGCCGCCGGCTGGGTGCGGATGGACTTCATCGTGCCGAGCCGCGGTCTGATCGGTTTCCGCACCGATTTCCTGACGCTGACCCGCGGCACCGGTATCGCCAACGCGGTTTTCGACGGCTACCGGCCGTGGGCGGGCGAAATCAAGGCACGGCACACCGGTTCGCTGGTGTCGGACCGCAGCGGGTCGATCACCCCGTTCGCGATGATCCAGCTGGCCGACCGCGGCCAGTTCTTCGTCGAACCCGGTGAGGACACCTACGAGGGCCAGGTGGTCGGGATCAATCCCCGCGCCGAGGATCTCGACGTCAATGTGACGCGCGAGAAGAAGCTGACGAACATGCGATCTTCGACAGCCGACGTGATGGAGACGCTGGCCCGGCCGCTGGAGCTCGGCCTGGAGCAGGCGATGGAGTTCTGTGCCGAGGACGAGTGCGTGGAGGTGACGCCGGAGGTGGTGCGGGTACGCAAGGTGGAACTCGACGCCACCCTGCGGGCGCGGGCCCGGTCTCGCGCCAAAGCCCAGGCCCAGGCCTAGGGGTGCGCCGCCTGCGCGCGAACATGCTGCGAGATTTGCGGCGATTCTTCGCAACAGGTTCACGCTCGGCGACGCGATGGGCGGCCGATACCCTGAGGGGCGTGCCGACAGTCGCCCCTCGTGCCCGTCTGACGTGCGCGGTGTTGGCGTCGTTGATGCTGGCCGGCTGCACGGTCAGTCCGCCGCCGGCACCGCAGAGCACCGAGACTTCCAAGAGCACCGTTCCGCCGCCGCGGCGGGCCTCCCAGATCATCGTGGGTATCGACTGGATCGGTCCGGGGTTCAACCCGCACCTGGTGTCGGACCTGTCGGCGGTCAACGCCGCAATCAGCGCGCTGGTACTGCCCTCCTCGTTTCGTCCGATTCCCGACCCGGCCAGCGCGACGGGCTCGCGCTGGGAGATGGATCCGACGCTGCTGAAGTCGGCTGAGGTGACCGCACAGCACCCGTTCACGGTGACCTACAAGATCCGGCCGGAGGCGTCGTGGACGGACAACGCCCCGATCGCCGCGGACGACTTCTGGTACCTGTGGCAGCAGATGGTCAGCCAGCCCGGCGTGGTGGACCCGGCCGGCTACGACCTGATCACCGGGGTGCAGTCGCTGGAGGGCGGCAAGACGGCAATCGTCACGTTCGCCCAGTCCTACCCGGCCTGGCGGGAGCTGTTCACCAATCTGCTGCCCGCGCACATCGTCAAGGACATGCCCGGCGCGTTTCCGGCCGGGCTGGCGCGCGCACTTCCGGTCACCGGCGGGCAGTTCCGGGTGGAGAACATCGACCCGCAGCGCGACGCGATCCTGCTGGCCCGCAACGACCGGTACTGGGGTCCGCCGGCCAAACCCGACCTGATCCTGTTCCGCCGGGCCGGGGCGCCCGCCGCGCTGGCCGACTCGATCCGCAACGGCGACACCCAGGTCGCGCAGGTGCACGGCGGCTCGGCGGCATTCGCGCAGTTGTCGGCCATCCCCGAGGTGCGCACCGCCCGGATCGTCGCACCGCGGGTGCTGGAGCTGGCGCTGCGCGCCAACCAGCCCAAACTGGCCGATGCCCAGGTGCGCAGAGCGATCCTCGGGTTGCTCGACGTCGACCTGCTGGCCGCTGTCGGCGCCGGCAGCGACAACACCGTCACCCTCGACCAGGCGCAGGTCCGTTCGCCCAGTGACCCCGGCTACGTGCCCACCTCGCCACCGGCGATGACCACCGTGGCGGCGCTGGCGCTGCTGGAGGGGGCCGGGTACGTGATCGAGAAGGACGCGCCGCCGGCGTCGGTGACACCGCCGGCGGGCGCGCCGGACCCGTCGGTCGAACCGCACCCGCCGGAGGTCACCCGTGGCCGGATCAGCCGCGACGGGGAGGCGCTGACCTTCGTGATCGGGGTGGCGTCCAACGACCCCACCGCCATCGCCGTTGCCAACACCGCCGCCGACCAGTTGCGCAACGTCGGCATCGCGGCCACGGTGCTGGCGCTTGATCCGGTGGTGCTCTACCGCGAGGCGCTGACCAACAATCAGGTCGACGCCATCGTCAACTGGCGCCAGGCCGGCGGCGATCTGGCGACGCTGCTCGCCTCGCGCTATGGCTGCGACGCGCTGGAGGCCACCGCGGTGCCGATGCCGGAGAACGAATCGACCAGCAGCACGTCGGCGCCGGCACCAGTGCCGCCGCCGCCCTCGCCGACCCACCCACCGTCGAAATCGGCTGCCGGAGAACTGGTTCAGGCGCCATCCAATATCACCGGTATCTGCGATCGCAGCATCCAGTCGAACATCGCGGCGGCGCTGGACGGCAGCAAGAAGATCGACGAGGTGATCACCGCGGTCGAGCCACGGCTGTGGAACATGGCAACCGTGCTGCCCATCCTGCAGGACACCACGATCGTGGCCGCCGGACCCAGCGTGGCCAACGTCAGTCTGTCCGGCGCGGTGCCGGTCGGCATCGTCGGTGACGCGGCGGAGTGGGCGAAGACGCCCTGATCTGCGGGTGGCCGCGGCGCCCCGGCCGCAACGCAGCTGACCCACATCGACGACGCGTTGCCGGCCATCGCAGCATGGGAGCGGGTGAAACCGACTTCTCAGCATGCACTCAGCTGCTGGGAAAATATCCGTCAGCAACGACTGCTGATGCGATGGTTGCCTGTTCGGAATAGATAAGGATGCTTGTCGGCAAATTGTCAAGCTATCCGCGCGTGGCGATTGGCGGGTGCCCAGCCGAACTGCCGTGGTGAACACGGTCGATACGACGCAGAAAGCCCTGCTGAACTGGGCATCGCCGCGCCCGGGCGGGGCGTCGCGCAAAAAGTCCATGCCTGATTGGAAAAATATGAGTATTTCTCTTGTGGCGGAGCTATCTCTTATCTAGGCTTAAGCAAGCTGTTTCGAGGTTGTCGGGAAGGGGGCGTGGAGTTCCGGCCACGTCATCGATCTGACCAGCGAGAACATCCGCAGCGGGGCCGACCCGCTCGGGGGTCGCCGGGGGACCGCCGTTCATCACCGTCACAGCTACGACAACATTGCTGACTATCGAAGGGGAGATCCAGCCATGAGTCGATCACAGAACCAACGTCGAGGGATTGCTGCCGGGCTCGCGGTGGTCACGGCCGGAGCCGCAACCGTGGCATTCGCTGCCGTCGGGGCCCTTCCGCAGGGCGATGTGACGCTGGCGCAGCGTGACGTCGCGCTGGTGAACGCCGCCGACGACGCCCACAACATTTTGATCGATGCGCAGGTGGCGCAGAATGAGAGCCTGTTCAACCAGAACGTCCTCGGTCTGCAGGAGAGCATCTACTACTGGGTGCAGCGACCGGTCGATGACGGTGGCTTGGGTGCCGGTGACAACGTCAACAACTGGCTGTTCGTCGACCCGGAGTCGGACCCGGAGTCGACGAACATCTGGAACGGCGCGTTCACCCGCGGCGCCGAGGCGATGCTGGTGAACCAGGCCTGGCAGCAAGTCCAGTGGGATCACCTGCTGGGAGTCAACCAAACGCTGGGTGTCGGCGGCTACGAGGAGCAGATCGCGGACTCCCTG
Organism: Mycobacterium sp. NGS50; assembly: GCF_059812545.1. Classification (NCBI taxonomy): domain Bacteria; kingdom Bacillati; phylum Actinomycetota; class Actinomycetes; order Mycobacteriales; family Mycobacteriaceae; genus Mycobacterium; species Mycobacterium sp. NGS50. The sequence continues at coordinate 57,571 of NZ_JCALCW010000012.1, read as the reverse complement.
GTGAACAACCTTCTCGGGTCCGGCATCGATCCCAGCTCCTCGCTTGGTACGGCCGTAACGGCCCTGGCGGAAGACACCACCCAGGCGAGCTTCAGCGACTTCAGTTCGGCCCTCCTGACCCTGCAGAACGACCTGTGGTCGGCCGCGTTCAACGACATGCTCGGCATGTTCCAGTTCGCGTTCTAGCAGTGTTGCTGGGCAAAGCGGACTGATCAGCCGCTTCCAGATCGACCGCGATGAGCCGGGTGCGAGAACCGCATCCGGCTCATTGCGTCTGCACGGTCAGCGGGCGGGCAGCACCGTGTTGACGATGTCCACCAGGACCTGCCGCGTCGGCGGGTTCCCGGTCAGCTGCAGATACTGATTGATCAGCGCGGGCCCGATCCGCGCCGTCAGCGGGGTGATCTTGTCCGCGTCGATCTCGCCACGCTGCACGCCGGCCTGCAATATCGATTCGACGATCCGTAGCCTGGGCCACACCACCGCGTCGGCGAAGATGGTCCGCAACTCCGGCTCGTGAAACAGTTCGCCCATGATCACCAGGCCGGGGAAGGCCGTCTTGCCGGCCAGCACATCGCGGTGAGCGATGAACTGCGCCAACAGGTTTTCGCGCGTTGAGCGGTCGGCGCGTGGTTCCGGCAGCGGCGGCATCGCATACCGCAGCACGTCCTGGACCAGGTCGTGCTTGCTCGACCAACGGCGGTACAGCGCGGCTTTGCCGGTGTGTGCCCGCGCGGCGATGCCCTCCATAGTTAGTGCGCCGTATCCCACCGCGGACAACTCCGTCAGCGTCGCCTCGAACAGAGCGCGTTCAAGGTTCTCGCCTCGCCGGCGACGCTGCACGGGTTTGAGGGTGTTCTTGGCCTGCGCGGGCATGTATCGAGAGTAGCCGCCCATCGTCGCTGCGGTGGCGAAGAGGTGAACGACACGACGCGAATGCGGAACTGCGAGACCAAATTACGAACGTAAACGTCTACTAAATGGACCCCCTGGGCGGGACGAGTAGCGTGTTGCTGATGTCATCCGACCCGGTTCCGCGGCTGCTGTTCGTACATGCCCACCCCGACGACGAGACGCTGACCACCGGCGCCACCATCGCGCACTATGCCGGCCGTGGTGCACAGGTGCAGGTGGTGACCTGCACGCTCGGCGAGGAGGGTGAGGTCATCGGCGACCGGTGGGCGGGCCTGGCCGTCGATGCCGCCGATCAGCTCGGCGGCTACCGGATCGGCGAACTGAGTGCAGCCCTGCACGCGTTGGGCATCGACGCGCCGATCTTCCTGGGCGGAGCGGGTCGCTGGCGTGACTCCGGAATGGCGGACACCCCGGCGCGGGGGAACCGCCGGTTCATCGATGCGGCCGAGGACGAGGCCGTCGGCGCCCTGGTGGCGATCATCCGTAGGCTGCGCCCCCACGTCGTCGTCACCTACGACCCCAACGGGGGATACGGCCATCCCGACCACATCCGCGCCCATCAGGTGACCACCGCCGCGGTCGCCGCCGCCGGCAGCGACAGCTACTCGGGCCGGCCCTGGACGGTACCCAAGTTCTATTGGACGGTCCTGTCGCGGAGCGCGGCCGAATCCGCACTGCGCACCCTGCAGCCGGCCGACCTGCTGCCCGGCTGGCTGCACGACCCCGACCTCGAAGTGGACTTCGGCTACCCCGACGAGCGGATCGACGCGGTCGTGGAAGACGCCGAGGCGCTGCCCGCCAAGGTGGCCGCAATGAGAGCCCACGCCACCCAGGTCAGCGTGGGTCCCACTGGGCGGGCCTTCGCGTTGTCCAACAACCTGGTGCTGCCTATCGTGGCCTCCGAGCACTACGTCCTGGTTGCCGGAGCGGCCGGGCAGCGCGATCAGCGTGGCTGGGAGACCGATCTGCTTGCCGGGCTGGACATCGCCCGAGACGGGTAGCCCGGGGCGACGAACCGCGCGGAGTGGCTCCCGACCGCGGCGCCACGCGGTAGGCTCCGCAGACCACCCACGGAAGGCATTGGAATGGACCCCGACCTCGACCCCAACCTGGAGCACTGGCAGTGGTGGATGGACAGCTACCAGTGGGTGATCGGGTCGCTCGTGGCGGAACTGGACAGCATCCCGACTTGACGGTCACCGAACCCCGCGTCGGATCGGCCGAAGCCGACGGCGCACCGGGTCGGGCAATCCGCATCGTCGTCCTGGCATTGCTGGCAATCGACGGCGTACTGTGCGCGGTCACCGCAGCCCTGCTCCTCCCCAGCTACCTCGGCCCGTTCCCGTTTCCGATCAGCGCACTGGTGGGTGGCCTGGTCAACGCGGCGCTGGTCTGGGCCGGGCTGCACTGGACCCCGTCGCTGCGGCTCGCCGCACTGCCGTTGTGGACCTGGTTGCTGACGGTGGCATTGATGTCCTTCAGCGGTCCCGGCGACGACTTCATCTTCGCTGGACGCGGGGTGATGGCCTACGGGGTGCTGTTGATGATCGTGGCCGGCGCGGTGCCGCCGACCGCGGTGCTGTGGTGGCGCAAATACCGCAGCTGACGGCTGGCGCTACTGTGATCGAATGCCAGGCGCACAAGGTCGCATGTGAGATGCGCGGAATGAAACCGCACCGGATGCGAGTTATGCGGACGTGGCTTTGACCCCGGACCGCGGCACCGCCCTGCCCACCCCGGTCGTGCCGTCGAAACCCAACGCATCCGCGCTGCGCCGTGTGCTGCGCCGGGCCCGCGACGGGGTGGTACTCAACGTCGACGAGGCCGCGGTCGCGCTGACCGCGCGCGGCGACGACCTGGCCGAACTGTGCGCCAGCGCCGCCCGGGTGCGCGACGCCGGATTGGAATCGGCGGGCCGCCGCGGTCCCACCGGCCGGCTGCCGGTCAGCTATTCACGCAAGGTCTTCATTCCGATCACCCATCTGTGCCGCGACACCTGCCACTACTGCACGTTCGTGACCGTGCCGGGCAAGCTGCGTGCCGAGGGGCGCGGCCTGTATCTGGAACCCGACGAGATCCTGGACATCGCCCGCCGGGGCGGGGAGCTGGGCTGCAAGGAAGCGTTGTTCACCCTCGGTGACCGGCCCGAAGAACGCTGGCCGGACGCGCGCCAGTGGCTCGACGAGCGCGGCTACGACTCCACGCTGTCGTATGTACGGGCGATGGCCATCCGGGTGCTCGAGGAAACCGGTCTGCTGCCGCACCTGAACCCGGGGGTGATGAGCTGGTCGGAGCTCTCCCGGCTCAAGCCGGTGGCGCCGTCGATGGGCATGATGCTGGAGTCCACCTCACGGCGGCTGTTCGAGACCAAGGGCCTGGCGCACTACGGCAGCCCGGACAAAGACCCCGAGGTCCGGTTGCGCACCCTGACCGATGCCGGCAGGCTCTCCATCCCGTTCACCACCGGGCTGCTGGTCGGTATCGGCGAGACACTGGAAGAGCGAGCCGACACCCTGCATGCGATCCGCAAGGTGCACAAGGAGTTCGGGCACATCCAGGAAGTGATCGTGCAGAACTTCCGGGCCAAGGAACACACCGCGATGGCCGCGGAGCCGGATGCGGATTTCCAGGACTTCCTGGCCACCATCGCGGTGGCGCGACTGGTGCTGGGGCCGTCGATGCGGGTCCAGGCGCCGCCCAACCTGGTGTCGCGCTCTGAATGCCTGGCGCTGATCGGCGCCGGGGTCGACGACTGGGGTGGGGTGTCGCCGCTGACACCCGACCATGTCAACCCGGAACGGCCCTGGCCCGCCCTGGATGAACTGAGCGCCGTCACCGCCGAAGCCGGCTATGACCTGGTGCAGCGGCTGACCGCCCAGCCCGCCTATGTGCAGGCCGGCGCGGCGTGGATCGACCCGCGGGTGGCCGGTCACGTCGCCGCGCTGGCCGACCCGGCCACCGGCTGGGCCCTGGACGTCACACCGGTCGGGATGGTGTGGCAGGAGCCCGACGAGGCGCAGTCCGCCGGCCGGGTGGACCTCAACGTCGCGATCGACACCGACGGCCGGGCCAGCGAGACCCGCAGCGACCTGAACTCCGCTTTCGGCGACTGGGAGTCGATCCGAGACCGGGTACACGAACTGGCGGCCCGGGCACCCGAACGCGTCGATACCGATGTGTTGGCCGCGCTGCGCTCCGCCGAACGCGATCCGGCCGGCTGCACCGACGCGGAATACCTGGCGATGGCGACCGCCGACGGTCCGGCGTTGGATGCGGTTGCCGCGCTGGCGGATTCGTTGCGTCGCGACGTGGTGGGCGACGACGTCACCTACGTGATCAACCGGAACATCAACTTCACCAACATCTGCTACGTCGGCTGCCGGTTCTGCGCGTTCGCCCAACGCAAGGGCGACGCGGATGCGTTTTCGCTGTCCGCGGCCGAGGTCGGCGACCGGGCATGGGAGGCCCACGTCGCCGGCGCCACCGAGGTCTGCATGCAGGGCGGTATCGACCCTGAACTGCCGGTGACGGGCTACGCCGACCTGGTCCGCGCGGTCAAGGCCCGGGTGCCCTCGATGCACGTGCACGCCTTCTCCCCGATGGAGATCACCAACGGGGTGAACAAGAGCGGGTTGAGCATCCGGGAGTGGCTGATCAGCCTGCGCGAAGCCGGGCTGGACAGCATCCCGGGAACCGCCGCGGAGATCCTCGACGACGAGGTCCGCTGGGTGCTGACCAAGGGCAAACTGCCGACGTCGATGTGGGTCGAGGTGGTCAGCACCGCCCACGAGGTCGGGCTGCGCTCCAGCTCGACGATGATGTACGGCCACGTCGACAGCCCGCACCACTGGGTCGGGCACCTCAACGTGCTGCGCGGCATCCAGGAACGCACCGGCGGCTTCACCGAATTCGTGCCGCTGCCGTTCGTGCATCAGAGCTCCCCGCTGTATCTGGCCGGCGGCGCCCGGCCCGGACCCAGCCATCGCGACAATCGGGCCGTCCACGCGTTGGCCCGGATCATGTTGCACAGCAGGATCTCCCACATCCAGACCAGCTGGGTCAAACTGGGTGTACAGCACACCCAGGTGATGCTCAACGGCGGCGCGAACGACCTGGGCGGCACCCTGATGGAGGAGACCATCTCCCGGATGGCCGGCTCCGAGCACGGTTCGGCCAAGACGGTCGCCGAACTGGTCGCGATCGCCGAAGGGATCGGTCGTCCGGCCCGGCAACGCACCACCGACTACAGCTCGCTGGCAGCCTGACAGTCTGCCCCCCTCGCCCAGTGTGAACACCGGGCGGAAATCGTTGGCGATTCGCGCCCTGTGTTCACCCTCGGCGACGGAATGGGAGGCGCTCCGGGCGGGTATACCCGCCGCGTGCGCTCACTGATCGACACCGAACGATTTCCCGAGTGGCAGCCGTTCCTGGACGGGGTGCTGCAGCGGCGACCCGACGCCGGCACCTGGTGCGAAGCGTGGACGGTTCGCGACGTGGTGGTCCATCAGGCCGGCAACGCCGAGGAACTCGCCCGCGTACTGCGCGGGCACCTTGAGGGCGATCCCGTCAAGACCCGCGGTTTCGCGGAGCGTGAGGGGCCGCTGCGCGCCCTGAACGACGTAGACCTGTGGCGGGTATTGCACCAGCGGATGGCCGCCCTGAGCGAGGTGGCGCAAGCGGCCGACAACGTGGCACCCGATACCGACATCGCGTGGACCGGGCGCACGATGAAGGCGCCGTGGTTCGCCGAGCACATGCGCGAAGAACTCGTCCTGCACCGTTGGGACATCGTCGGCGACGATCCTGTCGCTCAGGCTCAGCTGGCTCAGCGCTGGATGACCACGCACAGCGTCGTTGCGGTGGGAGCGCCGTTGCTGACCGCGGGTGCACGGCGGTTGCGTCCCGGGGAACGCGTCGAGGGGCGGCTGCGGGTTCCTGGCGTCGACGACGTCGTGGTCAGCGGTGGTACGGACCGCACCGCCATCACGCTCGCCGCGCCCGCCGGGGCGGCCACGCTTGAAACCGACGTTGCGGCACGCGTATTGCTGCTCTGGGGCCGGCGACCGGCCGACCCCTCGCGGATCCACAGCCGCGTGGGACCTGAAGCGCTGGGTCGGGTGCGTCGGCTGCTCGCCGGCTACTGACCGAACCCCGCGAGGGTGGGTACTTCGACGCATCAAAGGATGGCCATCAGCGGCGGGCTGAATCAAGCTTTTGAATCGCGTTGATTCAATCTCGATGAATGCAACCCCGCTTCGGCGGCAACCAGCGTGTTTCGTAATTGACGGTGCTGCCGCATGATTCGGTGCGTTGACAGCCAAGCACCGCACTTCTAACGTTCCGCGCAAGCTGACGAGGACAGGGAATCGGGGTGGGATCAATAGTGGGGCGACCGTGCAGTGCGCCAGCGACCGTGCTGGCGTTGTCATGCGTGTTCGCTTCCCGGCGAACAGGTTAAGCCGATGACCCCCGCGACGGGGCAGGCGGTCTCCGCGGAGACCGCCTGGCTCAAACCTGCATTCGCCATCGGTGATTTCGTCGTCCTGGCCGGTGAAACGTTCGCTGCGATGTTTCGCCCGCCGCTCGCATGGCGCGAATTGCTGGATCAGGTCTGGTTTGTGGCCCGGGTGTCCATCGCACCCACCGTGGTGCTGTCCATCCCGTACACGGTGCTCATCGTGTTCACCCTCAACATCGTGTTGCTGGAGGTCGGTGCCGGGGACCTGTCCGGTGCCGGAGCGGCACTGGCCTCGGTCACTCAGGTGGGCCCGGTGGTGACCGCGATCGTCGTCTCCGGCGCGGGTGCCACCGCGATGTGCGCCGACCTGGGAGCACGCACCATCCGCGAGGAAATCGACGCGATGAAGGTGATCGGGGTCAACCCCATCCAAGCCTTGGTCGTGCCGCGGGTGATCGCAGCGACATTCGTCGCGCTGATGCTGTATTCGGTGGTGGCGGTTGTCGGGCTGTCCGGCAGCTACGTGTTCGTGGTGTTCGTGCAGCACGTCACACCGGGAGCCTTCGTCGCCGGGATGACGCTGTTGACCGGCCTCCCACAGGTGGTGGTCTCGCTGGTCAAGGCGTTGCTGTTCGGCCTGTCGGCCGGTCTGATCGCCTGCTACAAGGGGCTGTCGGTCGGCGGCGGGCCGACCGCGGTCGGCAACGCCGTCAACGAGACCGTGGTATTCGCGTTCATGGCACTGTTTTTCATCAATATCCTGGCCACCGCGTTCGGTGTGAAGGTCGCCCCGTGAGCACCGCAGAGGTGATGGAGCCCGGACGCGGCCGCGTGGCCGTCAACCGTGTGGTGGACGCGACTCGCAGATTGGGCGAGCAGACCGCTTTCTACGGCAGCGCACTGGGTTCCAGCGTCGAGGCAGTGCGGCGCTACCCGGCCGAGGTGCTTCGGCTGATCGCGGTGATGGGCATGGGCAGCGGTGCGCTGGCGGTCATCGGGGGAACGGTGGTCATTGTCGGGTTCCTCACCCTGACCACCGGCGCGTTGATCGCCGTGCAGGGCTACAACACGCTGTCCAATGTCGGAATCGAAGCGCTCACCGGGTTTCTGGGGGCGTTCCTCAACGTCCGCTTCATCGCACCGGCAACTGCGGGTGTCGCGCTGGCGGCGACCATCGGGGCCGGCGCGACGGCGCAACTGGGCGCCATGCGGATCAACGAGGAGATCGACGCACTGGAGGTGATGGGCATCCGGGCGATCACCTACCTAGCCTCAACCCGGGTGGTGGCCGGCGTGGTTGCGGTCATCCCGATCTATACCGTCGCCGTGTTGATGTCGTTTCTGGCAACGCGGTTCGGGACAACGATCATCTATGGCCAGTCGCGCGGTGTCTACGACCACTACTTCTCGACGTTTCTGCACCCGACGGATCTGCTGTGGTCGTTCGTGGAGGCGTTGGCGATGGCGGGCGCGGTGATGGCGGTACACACCTATTACGGCTACACGGCGACCGGGGGACCCGCCGGGGTCGGTGAGGCGGTCGGCCGCGCGGTGCGCACCTCGATCACCGCCGGCGTATTCATCCTGCTGACCATCACGCTGTCGGTGTACGGGCAGTCCGGCAACTTCCACCTGTCGGGGTGACGGCCATGACCAACTCTCCGCGACGGAACCGCATCGACCCCATCTGGTGGGCGCCGGTGCTGATCCTCGCCATCACGGCATTGAGCGCCCTGACCGCCCTGCTGTTCTCCGGAACGCTGCGGCCCGTTGTCACCGTGACCATGGTCGCCGACCGGGCCGGTCTGGTCATGGAGGACGGCGCGAAGGTCAAACTGCGCGGAGTGCAGGTCGGTGAAGTCGCATCCCTCGGCGCCCAGACCGCGGTGGCTGGGCCCGACTTCTCGATGCTCACCCTGCAGATCTATCCGCGAGCCTTCCGCTTGTTGCCGAGCAACCTTGAGGCCGAGATCAAATCCAGCACCGCCTTCGGCGCCAAATACGTCGACCTGATCGTTCCCGAATCCCCCAGTCCGCAACCGTTGGCGCCGGGAGCGACACTGCACTCGCGCAACACGACCGTCGAAGTGAACACCGTGTTCCAGAACCTGCAGGCCGTCCTGCACACCATCGACCCGGCCAAGCTCAACTCGGTGCTGTCGGCTGTCGCGGAATCCGTGCGCGGCAAGGGCGACCGCATCGGTGAAGCGATCACGGACGCCAACGCTGTGCTGCTCGCGGTAAACCCCCGGATGCCGACCGTACGCCAGGACTGGCAGCTGTTCGGACAAACAGCCCAGACCTACTCGGATGCCGCACAGAACATCCTGTCCATCCTGAACTCGTTCACCACGACCAGCGCCACGATCACCACGCACGCCAACTCGCTTGAGGAGGTGCTGCTCTCGGCGATCGGGTTCTCCCAAACCGGTGTCAGCACGATCGGCGCAAACCAGCCCAACCTGGTGCGCGCGATGAATCTGCTCGATCCCACCACCGCGTTGCTGGAGAAGTATTCGCCGACCTACACCTGCCTGTTCCAGGGCGCCCAGTGGTTCCTTGACCACGGAGGGCGAGACGCGATGGGAGGCAACGGACGATCGGTGATCATGGACGCCGCCCTGCTCGCCGGCGACGACGCGTACCGCTACCCCGACAACCTGCCGATCGTCAACGCCAAGGGCGGACCCGGCGGCCGACCCAGCTGCGGTTCGCTGCCCGACGTCAGCAAGAACTTCCCGGTGAAGTATCTGGTCACCGACACCGGCTTCGGGACCGGCCTCGATGTCCGGCCCAACCCGGGCATCGGCTTCCCCGGATGGGCCGACTACTTCCCGGTTACCCGGGCAGTTCCGCAAGCACCGAGCATCCGCTACGGCGGACCGCCGGCACCGGGCCCGTTACCGCCCTACCCAGGCGCACCCGCCTATGGCGCACCCGAATTCCGGCCGGACGGAGCACCGCTGTACCCGCCGCCGCCGATGGTGCCATGAGCAGGACAGCGACGAAAAGATGAGGCGTACATGAGAGGTAGAACAGGACGCACCGTCACTCGGGTGCTGGCGTTCACCGCGACCTGCCTGGCGTTCACGTTCGCCCTAGTCACGGTTTTCGGCCAGTTCCGGTTCGAGTCGCGCAGCTCCTTCTCCGCGGTTTTCACCAATGTGTCCGGTCTCAAAGGCGGCAACTTCGTCCGTATCGCCGGCGTCGAAGTTGGGAAGGTCAGCAGCATGGCGCTGAGCAAGGACGGATCCGTGACCGTCGACTTCACCGTCGACAAGGCGGTCACGCTCACCGAGGGCACCCGGGCCGCGGTCCGCTATGAGAACCTGATCGGCGACCGCTACCTGTCCCTGCAGCAAGGGGCCGGCGGGGTGCACAGACTGAACCCCGGTGAAACGATTCCGCTGGCACGTACCGCGCCCGCGCTCGACGTCGACGCCCTCATCGGCGGCTTTCGGCCACTGTTTCGTGCACTGGACCCCGAACAGGTCAACGCGTTGAGCGGCCAGCTGCTGAAGGTGTTCCAGGGCCAGGGGGGCACTGTCGGGTCGGTGCTGGCGCAGACCTCGGCGCTGACGACGACGCTGGCCGGTCGCGATCAGCTCATCGGTCAGGTCATCACCAATCTGAATACCGTGCTGGGCACGTTCGCCGCGCGCGACGATCAGTTCGCCGAGGGGTTGGACGCGCTTTCCGAACTGGTCCGTGGACTTGCCGATCGCAAGTCCGACATCGCCACCGGGGTCGCCTACATCAACGCCGCGGCCGGCTCGGTCGCCGACTTGTTGACGGCCGCGCGCCAACCCATCAGCGACGCGGTGGTGCAGACCGACCGGGTCGCCGGCCAGGTGATGGCCGACCACGACTATGTCGACGATCTGGCGAAGACCCTGCCCGACGCCTACCAGATTCTGGCCCGCAACGGACTCTACGGCGACTACTTCAGCTTCTATCTGTGCGATGCACTGCTCAAACTCAACGGCAAAGGCGGGCAACCGGTTTACGTCAAACTCGTGGAGCAGCCGACGGGACGGTGCACACCGAAATGAGGCGATTCATCAGAGTCAGGGCGCTGCGACCCTCGATCACACCGCTGGCCGAGCGTAACCGGGCGGCTGTCGGGGTCGTCGGAACGGCGGTGCTGCTGACGCTCGTTGTGGCCGCGTTCTGCTACGACAAGCTTCCGTTCATCAAGGGCACCTCGGACTATTCCGCCGACTTCGCCGAAGCAGGCGGGATCAAGTCCGGCAGTGACGTTCGGGTCTCGGGACTCGACGTGGGCCGGGTCTCCGACATCCGACTGCAGGGTACGACGGTGCGAGTGGATTTCACGGTGCGCAACGGCGTAGTGCTCGGGGACCGGACCGAGGCCGTGATCAAGACCGAAACGGTGCTGGGCACCAAGGTGCTCGAACTCACCCCGCGCGGCGACGGCATCCTGACCGGCACTATCCCGCTGGAGCGGACGAGGTCCCCGTACGACTTGCCGACCGCGCTGGGTGATCTCACCACCACCATCAGCGGGCTGGACACCACCCAGCTCTCGTCCTCGCTGACCACGTTGGCTCAAACATTCGCCGACACCCCACCGGATCTGAAGGCCGCGCTGGAAGGCGTGGCGCGGTTCTCGGACACCCTGAACACCCGCGACGCCACCCTGCGCAGGCTGCTGGCCAACGCCAACGCGGTCACGTCGGTGCTGGCCAAACGCAGCGACCAGGTCGCGAAGATGGTGGTCAACACCAACGCGCTGCTGGCCGAACTGCTGTCGCAACGCGCCGCGGTGGACACCCTGCTGACCAATCTCACCGCGATGTCGCAGCAGATCTCCGGCCTGGTCGACGACAACCGCGCGCAACTCAAACCCGCCCTCGGCGAACTCAACGGGGTGCTGAGCATCCTGGACAACCGCAAGCAGGAACTACAACGCACCTTGTATCTGCTTCGCCGGTATGCGATGTCGTTCGGCGAGGTGCTGGGTTCCGGACCGTTCTTCAAAGCCTCGCTGGTCAACCTGATTCCCGGACAGTTTGCGCAACCGGCCATCGACGCCGCTTTCTCCGGTCTGGGACTGGATCCCAATGTGCTGCTGCCCTCGCAACTCGTCGAGCCGGGCGTCGGGCAGCCGGGCACCCCGCCGTTGCCGGTGCCCTATCCGCGGACCGGGCAAGGCGGCGACCCGAATCTCACGCTGCCCGACGCCATTACCGGCAACCCCGATGACCCCCGCTACCCCTACCGCGAGCCGCTGCCCGCACCGCCCCCCGGCGGACCCCCACCCGGTCCGCCGGCACTGCCGGCGCCCGGGGACCAGCCGCCACCGAGCATCCCGCCGCCGGCGCCCGGGAGGCGGTGACGATGTCCATACAGCCAGCCGAAACCCGGCGCCCACGCCGGACACGCATGCTGCGGAGCATTACCGCGATCAGCCTGATCGTCACCCTGATTGCCGCGGTGACCGTGCTCGCCACACCATGGTGGGACCGGGTCGCAACGAACAGCTACATCGCGTACTTTCCCAACACCAACGGCCTCTACACCGGCGACGAAGTCCGCATCCTGGGCGTGGCGGTCGGGACGGTGGATGCCATCGAGCCGCTGCCGGATGCGGCCAAGGTCACCTTCTCGGTGGACCGGCGCTACCCGGTGCCCGCCGACGTCCGGGCGGCGATCCTGTCCCCGTCACTGGTCAGCGCCCGCGCGATCCAGCTCGTCCCGGCCTACTCGGCCGGACCGAAACTCGCCGGCGGAGCGATCATTCCGCAGAACCGAACCGCGGTCCCCGTCGAATGGGACGACTTCCGTCAGCAGCTGGAGAAACTGACCTCTTCCTTGCAGCCCACGACCCCGGGCGGGACCAGCGCGGTGGGCGAATTCATCCAAACCGCCGCCGCCAACCTGCGCGGCGAGGGCGACACCGCACGCGACACGGTTATCAAACTCTCGCAGGCCATGTCGGCGCTGGGCGACCACAGCACCGACATCTTCAGCACGGTGCGAAACCTGCAGCTGCTGGTGTCGGCGCTGTCCTCGAGCAGCGACCTGCTCGCCGCCTTCAACACCAACCTGGCCAACATCACCACCGTTTTGTCCGACACCCCCGGTGAGGTGGCCGACGCGACACGAGGCCTGGACCGTGCCGTCGGCGACCTGCGCGGCTTCCTCGCCGAGAACCGGGAAGGGCTCGGCGAAACCTTCGATCATCTCAACGCGATCACCACCGCCCTGAACGACAGCCGCGGTGACGTCAAGCAAATTCTGCACATCACGCCGACGGTGTTCGGAAATTTCGTGAACATCTACCAGCCGGCGCAAAGCGCGATCACCGGCATCCTGGCGCCGGTCAACTTCGCCGATACCGTGCAATTCATCTGCGGGGCAATTCAATCCGCATCGCGTCGAGACTTCGACCTGTCATCGAAGCTGTGTGTGCAGTATCTAGCACCCATCATCAAGAATCGCCAGTACAACTTCCCCCCGTTGGGGATCAACCCGTTCGTCGGGGCGTCGGCGAGACCCAATGAACTCACCTACAGCGAGGACTGGCTGAACCCGAGCCTGCCGCCGGCGACGGCGCAGGCCCCGCTTGACTCGCCGTCACCACCTGAGGTCGCCAGCAGCACCGACCCGGCGCTGGGTCTACCGGGCCTGATGGTTCCTCCTGCGCCTGCCGGGGGCACACCGTGAAGCGCGCGCTGGCCGCCGCCGTGAGCATCGGGTGCCTGTCGACGGTCCCCGGCTGCGGGTGGCAGGGTCTGAACTCGATGAGCCTGCCGGGTACCGAAGGCAGCGGGGCGGGGTCATACACCGTCATGGCCCAACTGCCCGATGTCGTGGTCATCCAACAGAACACCCGGGTCCGGGTCGCAGACGTCAACGTCGGCAACGTCACCAAGATCGAGGTTCAAGACTGGCACGCCCTGGTGACCATGCGTATCGACGGTGGTGTGCAGTTGCCGGCGAACAGCACCGCCAAGGTCGGGCAGACCAGCCTGCTCGGGTCCATGCACATCGAGCTGGCCCCACCCAGTGATGAACCACCGCGCGGCCGGCTCGGCGACGGCTCTCTGATCCCGCTGGCCCGGGCCAGCACCTATCCCACCACCGAACAAACGCTGGCAGCGGTGTCGGTGCTACTCAACGGCGGCGGACTGGCCCAATTGCAGGAGATCAATCAGGCGTTCGCCACGGCCCTGGCCGGGCGTGAAGGCGACATGCGTAGCCTGCTGAACCAACTCGACATCTTCATCTCCCAGCTCAACAACCAGACCGACGACATCATCACTGCCACAGAGAACCTCAATGCGCTGGCCGGGCAGGTCGCCGCCAACGACCACATCGTCGACACCGCGCTGACCACCATTCCACAAGCGCTTGCGGTGCTGTCCGAGCAACGCGCCACCATTGCCGACGCGATCGCCGCACTGGGCAAGTTCAGCGCGGTCGCGGCCTCCACGGTCAACCAGACCAAGGAATCGCTGGTCAACAATCTGCGCAACATCGCTCCGGTGCTGCGGTCACTGGCCGACGCCGGTCCGGCGCTGACCAAAGGGCTGGACTTCCTGTCCACCTATCCCTGGGTGAAAAGCAACCTCGCCAACTGGTTCCGGGGCGACTTCGCCAATATCACCCTGGTCATCGATCTCACCCTGAGCCGGCTGGACAGCGGGTTGTTCACCGGAACACGCTGGGAGGGAAACCTCACCGAACTGGAACTGCAGTGGGGCCGCACCATCGGCCAGATGCCGAGCCCCTACACCGCCGGCAACCCGCTGGTCGCCCCCTACCACTTCGGGGGCTACTGACGTGTTGCGACTGTCCCGCACCATATGGATACAGCTGTCGATCCTGGCCGCCGTCACGCTGCTTGCCTGCGGGGTCATGGCGTTCGGCTTCGTCAAGGTGCCGGCGTTGCTCGGGGTGGGGCGCTACACCGTGACCGTCGAACTGCCCGCATCCGGCGGCCTGTACCCCACGTCGGTGGTGACCTACCGGGGTACCGAAATCGGCAGGGTCAGCGCGATCGACGTCACCGCCGCCGGTGTTCGCGCGGTCCTCACCCTCAATTCGTCGGTGCACGTTCCCTCCGACATCGTCGCGGCGGTGCACAGCCGATCCGCGGTGGGGGAGCAGTTTCTGGAACTCACCCCCAAGGGCACGATGGGCCGGTCGCTGCGTGACGGCGATGTGATCCCGATGGGCAGCGTGCAGATCCCCGCCGACATCGGCAGCCTGCTCGACGCCACCAACCGGGCCCTGCAGGTGATCCCGCAAGACGATCTGCGCACCGTCGTCGAGGAAGCCAGCAAGGCGGCCGGCGGGCTGGGACCGGAACTGTCACGCATCGTCGACGGATCGGCGTCGCTGGCGATCGAAGGCGGCAAGACCGTGGGTCCGCTCGGTGCGCTGATCGATCAGTCCCCACCGGTGTTGAACTCCCAAGTGCAGACCGGTGATTCGATCGCGATCTGGGCGCAGCGAATGGCGGCGATCACCGGGCAGGTCAAGGCACAGGACACCGTGTTTGCAGACTTGCTCACCATCGGCGGGCCGGCGCTGGAGCAGGGTCGGGCGCTGTTGGACCGGGTTGCTCCGGCGTTGCCGGTGCTGCTCGCAAACATGGTGAGTTTGGGTGACATCGCGGTGACCTACCGCAGCGACATCGAGCAGCTGCTGGTTCTCTTCCCGCAGGGGACTGCGGTCATGTCGGCGATCGCGGTCCCGGACGCCGATCTGAAGACCCCCTATCGCGGTATCTATCTCGACTTCAACCTCAACCTCAACTACCCGCCGCCCTGCAACACCGGGTTCCTCCCGGTGCAGCAGCAACGCGTGCCCAGCGACGTGGACTACCCCGAGCGGCCCGCCGGCGAGCTGTACTGCCGGGTGCCGCAGAACTCGGATCTCAATGTCCGTGGGTCACGCAATATTCCGTGCGAGAACAACCCGGCCAAACGTGCGCCGACCGTCGAAATGTGTGAGAGCGATCAGCAATACGTCCCCCTCAACGACGGCTACAACTGGAAGGGCGACCCCAACGCGACACTGTCGGGCCAGGGCGTGCCGCAGTATCCGCCGGGCACCGACCCGCGGCAGCAGTCGGGCTCGCCGGTCCCGCCGCTGGCCTTCGCACCCTACGACCCGGCCACCGGCAGCTACGTCGGGCCGGACGGCAACCCCCACACCCAGGCCGATCTGGTCCCAGGAGAGAAAGGTCCGACATGGCAGAGCATGTTGATTCCACCGGGCAGTTAGACGACGAGGTGCCCGCCGACCCGGCCGGCCGGGTCGCCAACCGGGCCCGGGCGCCGATCGTGATAGGCCTGGTCCTGGTGGCGTTATTGAGTGGTGTGGCCGGCTGGCTCGGATTCCGCGGCTACCAAGCACATCAGGCGCAGGCTCAGCGTGAGCTGTTCGTCCGGGTCGCTCGCCAGTCAGCGATCAACCTGACGACGATCAGCTACACCGACACCGGCGGCTTCGTGCAGCGGATCCTGGAATCGGCGACAGGTACGTTCCGCGACGATTTCCAGCAACGGTCGCAACCGTTCGTCGACGTGGTCAAACAGGCCCAGTCGAAGTCCGCAGGAACCGTCACCGAGGCGGCCCTGGAATCGGAGGCCGACGATCACGCGCAGGTTCTCGTGGCGGTGTCGGTCAGCACATCGATCGGTACTGCACCCCAAGGCGATCCGCGGCATTGGCGAATGCGGATCAGCGTGCAGAAATCAGGCGATGACGCCAAGGTATCGAACGTGGTGTTCGTGCCATGACCGTCACCGAACTAGATTGCGACGAACCCGTCGCCGCCGAGGAATCCGGCGCCGCCGGGGCTGCGGAGCAGCCCGGCCGTGCCGCCCGGTTCGCTCCGACGTCGCTGCTGGCCTATGCGCTAGTGCCCGGACTGGCCCTGGTCGTTACCCTTGCCGCGGGCTACCTGAAATGGTGGGACGGTTCGGTACGACTGGCACCGGCAGCCGCCGCCGAATCGGTGCACGCGGCGACCGACGGCACGATCGCGATGCTGTCGTATCACCCCGATACCGTTGATGCGGAATTGAACGCGGCCGCCGGCCGGCTCACCGGGCCGTTTCGCGACCAGTACACCCAGCTGATCACCGACGTCGTCGCTCCGGGCGCCAAACAACGCCATATCACCGCGGTCGCCGCCGTCCCGGCCGCCGGGTCGGTGTCGGCCGCCGCGCAGCACGCGGTGGTCCTGGTTCTGGTCAATCAGACCACCACGATCGGCAGCGATCCACCCACCAGCACGGCGTCCAGCGTGCGGGTCACCCTCGACAAGGTCGACGACCGATGGCTCATTTCACAATTCGATCCGGTGTGATCGCGCTGTCCGCCGGCCTCAGCGCGCTCGGGGCCACGGCGCCCGTGGCGGCCCCGCAGTCCCGCGCGGACGCGGTGGCCTACCTGGTCAACGTGACCGTGCGCCCGGGCTACAACTTTGCCGACGCCGACGCGGCTCTGGACTACGGTCACGGGATCTGCGCGAAAGTGGCCGAACGCCGTGGCTATGCGCAGCTCGTCGACGACGTGCAGGCCGACTTCAGCACCGCCGACGACTATCAGGCCAGTTATCTGATCAGTCAAGCCGTCAACGAGCTATGCCCTGCGCTGATCTGGCAGCTGCGCAATGCGGCCGCCAACTACCGCGCGCCAGCGCCATGAGGGTGTTGCCGATTGCGGCCACCCTCGCCGCGGCCGCCTCGATTCCCCTTGCCCACGCCGACAATTCACGCCTCAACAACAGCGTCGTCGCCAATGTCTACACCATTCAGCGCCAAGCCGGGTGCACCAACGACGTCAAGGTCAATCCCCGGCTGCGACTGGCGGCGCAGTGGCACGCGGTGGATGTACTCAACAACCACGACCTCGACGGAGACATCGGCTCGGACGGGTCCACCCCGCAGTCCCGCGCCCAGGCCGCCGGGTTCGCCGGCGCAGCGGCCGAAACCGTCGCGATCAACCCGGCGCTGGCGATCAGCGGCATCGAGATCCTCAACCGGTGGTACTACAACCCGGCCTATTTCGCGATCATGTCCGACTGCGCCAACACCGACATCGGAGTGTGGTCGGAGAGCAGCTTCACTCGCACCGTGGTGGTCGCGGTCTACGGCCGGCCGTCCTGACGTTCGGGCGCGAGCGTGCATAGATGTACGCGAAAACAGGCCCAGGCCCGGCATTTTGCGCACGCTCGCGCCAAGAAGGGGCGCCCGCTAGAGCCGGGCGGCCAACTCGGTGCCCTGCTTGATGGCCCGCTTGGCGTCGAGCTCCGCGGCCACTGCGGCGCCGCCGATGATGTGCGGCCGCATCCCGGCGGAGCGCAGCCCGGCCTCCAGGTCACGCACCGACTCCTGCCCGGCGCAGATCACCACGGTGTCGACGGCCAGCAGTTGCGGACGCTTGCGGTCCGGGCCGAAGCTGATGTGCAGCCCGTCGTCGTCGATGCGCTCGTAGTTCACCCCGGAAAGCTGCTGCACCTTCTTGGCTTTCAACGATGCGCGGTGCACCCAGCCCGAGGTCTTACCCAGCTTGCGACCCTGGTGGCCTTTGGTGCGTTGCAGCAGATACACCTCGCGCACCGGCGGCGCCGGGATCGGGGTGGTCAGCGCGCCGCGGGCCTCCTGCGGATCGGCCGCGCCCCACTCCGCCTTCCACTCCTTGAGATTGAGCGTCGGTGACGCGTCGGTGACCAGAAACTCGCTGACGTCGAATCCGATGCCGCCGGCACCCACCACCGCGACCGACTTGCCCACCGGCGCACCGGTGATCGCCGCGGCGTAGGACAGCACCTTGGGGTGCTCGATGCCCGGGATATCCGGAATCCGCGGTGTCACACCGGTTGCCAGCACCACCTCGTCGAAGCCGCTGAGGTCCTCGACGGTGGCCCGGGTGTTCAGCCGGACCGTCACGGCATGTTTGTCCAGCATGCGGGTGTAGTAGCGGATGGTCTCGGCGAACTCCTCCTTGCCGGGAATCCGGCGGGCCAGGTCGAATTGGCCGCCGATCACCGAACCCGCCTCGAACAGGGTGACGTGGTGGCCGCGCTGGGCGGCGGTCACCGCTGTCGCCAGCCCGGCCGGGCCGGCGCCGACGACCGCCACCGACCGGGCGCGCCGCGTCGGCCCCAGGCTAAGGGTGGTTTCCCGGCCGGCGCGCGGGTTGAGCAGACACGACACCTTCTTGTGCACGAAGGCGTGATCCAGACAGGCCTGATTACACGAGATGCAGGTGTTGATCTCGTCGGCTCGATCCTCGGTGGCCTTGCGCACCCAGTCCGGGTCGGCCAGCATCGGGCGTGCCATCGAGATCAGCTGCACGTGGGTGTCGGTCAGGATCTGTTCGGCGGCCTGCGGCATGTTGATCCGGTTGGACGCGACCACCGGAATCCGGACGTGTTCGGCGACCGCGCTGGAGATGTCGACGAACGCGCTGTTGGGCACCGAGGTCACGATGGTCGGCACCCGCGCCTCATGCCAGCCGAAGCCGGAGTTCAGGATCGTCGCCCCGGCCCGCTCTACCTCGATGGCCAGTGACACGACCTCATCCCAGCTCTGACCGTCCGGGACGTAGTCGGCCATCGACATCCGGTAGCAGATGATGAAATCCGAACCGACCGCCTCGCGGGTACGCCGCACGATCTGCACCGGGAACCGGCGGCGGTTCTCGGCGGTGCCGCCCCAGGAGTCGGTGCGGTTATTGGTGCGCGGCGCCAGGAACTGGTTGAGCAGATAGCCTTCGCTGCCCATGATCTCGACTCCGTCGTAGCCGGCCTCGGCGGCCAGCGTCGCGGCCCGCGCGAAGTCGTCGATCGTGGACGTCACCCCGCGCCCGGACAGCGCACGGGGCTTAAACGGGGTGATCGGGGACTTGCACGCCGACGCGCTGACCGAAAACGGGTGGAAGGCATAGCGTCCGGCGTGCAGGAGTTGCAGCAGGATCTTGCCGCCGGCCGCATGCACCGCGTCGGTGATCCGCCGATGCCGTCGCGCGTCGGAGGAACTGACCATCTGTGACGCGAACGGCAGCAGCCAGCCGGCGCGGTTGGGTGCGTACCCGCCGGTGATGATCAGTCCGACACCGCCGCGGGCGCGCTCGGCGAAGTACTCGGCCAGCTTGTCGATGTCACCGGCCCGGTCTTCCAGGCCGGTGTGCATCGAGCCCATCACCACCCGATTGCTCAGCGTGGTGAAGCCAAGATCCAACGGGGACAACAGCGTTGGATAGGGGTGGGTCATAACGCCGTCCTAACTTCGTCGAGCCAGTCGATGGCGCTCTCCTCGGCGCGGATGCCGCCACGCAGCACCAGGTACTGGTGCAGGGCGGCGCCGGTCAGTGTGCCGGGATCGGGGAACTGGCGTTTCTCCAGCGCCCGGTACAGATCCAGGCGTTCGGCGCGTTCGGCACGCAATTGGGTTGCCTGGGCGCTGACGGCTGTCGCGTCGCCGTAGCCGGCGGCGCGCACCTTGACCGCGAGGTCGCGCAGCGGCGCGTCAACCACCGCGTTGCCGCGGCCGTTGAGCGGCTCGGCGATCCAGCGCGCCAACTCGGCACGGCCGGCCGCGGCGACGGTGTAGACCTTTTTGTCGGGCCGGCCCTGCTGGCTCACCGGCGTCACCTCTACCCAGCCGTCGGCCTCCATCGCCCGCAGCGTGCGATAGATCTGCTGATGCGTCGCAGACCAGAAATATCCGATCGAGCGGTCGAAGCGATGCGCCAACTCATAGCCCGAACCGGACTGTTCGCACAGCGACACCAGGATCGCGTGGGGGAGCGCCACCGCAGCAGCATAGGGCCGACCGGCGACCCTATGCAACTAGTTGCACTGCACTCATGTGCATAGCGGGCCGTCGATGCGGCGTGGCCCGCTGGCAGCCGGATATATGCAACGTTTAGTATCAGCAACCAACGCAGCCCAATGCGGATACGCAGAACACGCACTGAACAGGACATAGAGGAGACCTTCGTGACCTACACGATCGCCCAACCCTGCGTCGACGTCAAAGACAAGGCATGTATCGAGGAGTGCCCGGTCGACTGCATCTACGAGGGTGCGCGGATGCTCTACATCCATCCCGACGAGTGTGTGGACTGCGGCGCCTGCGAGCCCGTCTGCCCGGTCGAGGCGATCTTCTACGAAGATGACGTCCCCGACCAGTGGAGCGACTACACCCAGATCAACGCCGACTTCTTCGCCGAACTCGGCTCACCCGGTGGCGCGTCGAAGGTCGGCATGACCGAGAACGACCCGCAGGTGGTCAAGGACCTGCCTCCGCAGGGCGAAGAGGCCTGAGCCCACTGACCTCTCGTCGATCCGTCTCGGCGTCGCTGCCGGTGTTCCCCTGGGACACCCTGGCCGACGCGCGGGCGCGTGCTGAAGCCCACCTCGACGGCATCGTCGACCTGTCCGTAGGAACCCCGGTCGACCCGGTGGCGCCGATCATCCGGGAAGCACTCGCGGCGGCCAGCGCCGCACCGGGCTATCCGGCCACCGCCGGTACGCTCGCGCTGCGGCAATCAGCGGTCAACGCCCTGCAGCGGCGCTACGGCATCACCGGCCTGACCCAGGCGGCGGTGCTGCCCGTCATCGGCACCAAGGAGCTCATCGCCTGGCTTCCCACCCTGTTGGGATTGGGTGGCGACGACGTCGTGGTGGTGCCCGAGCTGGCGTACCCGACCTACGAGGTGGGTGCCCGGCTCGCCGGTGCCGGGCTGCTGTTCGCGGACACGGTGACCCAACCGGTCGCGCTGATCTACCTGAACTCGCCGAGCAACCCGACCGGGCGGGTGCTGGACGCCGAACGGCTGCGCGCCGTCGTCGACGCCGCGCGCGACCAAGGCGCACTGGTGGTCTCCGACGAGTGCTACCTGGGGCTGGGCTGGGACGCCCGGCCCGTCTCGGTGCTGCACCCGTCGGTCTGTGGCGGTGATCACACCAGCCTGCTGGCCGTGCACTCGCTGTCCAAGACGTCGTCGTTGGCCGGCTACCGGGCCGGGTTCGTCGCCGGCGATCCGGACCTGGTCGCCGAACTGCTCGCGGTGCGCAAGCACGCCGGGATGATGGTGCCCACCCCGGTGCAGGCGGCGATGGTCGCCGCGCTGGACGACGACGAGCATGAGCGCGAGCAGCGTGAGCGCTACGCGCGGCGCCGGGAGATATTGCTGCCGGCGCTGCGGGACGCCGGGTTCGATGTGCAGCACTCCGAGGCGGGGCTGTACCTATGGGCCACCCGCGGTGAGCCGTGTCGCGACACCGTCGGCTGGCTGGCGCAGCGCGGCATCCTGACCGCGCCCGGCGAGTTCTACGGCGTGGGCGGGGCGCGGCACGTGCGGGTGGCGCTGACGGCGACCGACGAGCGGATCGCGGCGGCAGCGGAGCGGTTGGCGATCTAGCGCCAAGCGCCGCCGGCGCCGCGCCTATAGACTGTCGGCATATGTCGTCGGGGTCGTTGAGGTGATTTGTAGCGCGTGAGCACGCCCCCGCACGTCATCCCGTTATCCGCGTCGCTGCGGCGCCGCATCGAGGTCTCCAAACGCTTCGACGGCGAAACGCTGCCCGCCCTGGCATTGCTGATCGGCACGGTGATCGCCGTGGTGTGGGCCAACATCGGCGGCAGCTACGACACGTTCTGGCACACCGAGATCGGAATCGTCGCCGGGCCGATGCATCTGTCGCTGCCGTTGTTCGAATGGATCAATGAGGCCTTGATGGCGGTGTTCTTCTTCGCGATCGGGCTCGAGGTGCGGCGCGAGTTCGCCGTCGGCGAACTGCGGGAGAAAGAGCAGGCGATCTTGCCGGTGGCCGCCGCCATCGGCGGCCTGGTGCTGCCGGCGGCGCTGTACGTCTTCCTCAACTGGGGAACCGCCGCGGCCAACGGGTGGGGGGTGGTGATCTCCACCGACACCGCATTCGCGCTCGGCGTGCTGGGCTTGGTCGGCCCCAAAAACGCGCCGCGGCTACGGATCTTTCTGCTCACCATGGCGGTGATCGACGACATCGCCGCGCTGCTGGTGATCGCCGGGGTCTACACCAGTCACCTTGACCTGCTGGCGTTGGCGGTCGCCGCCCTCGCGTTGGCCGGGATCTGGCTGCTCCGCCACTACGGCATCTGGCGGGTGACGCCGTATCTGGTGGTCGGCGTCATCGCTTGGGTGGCGGTGCTGGAGTCGGGGATCCACGCAACGTTGGCCGGGGTGCTGGTGGCGCTGCTGATCCCGGTCTATCCGGCCCGCGACCGTGACGCGGCCGGTGTCACCGCCTTCGCTCACCTCTACCAGCAGGCCCCCGAAGCGCGTAGCGCCCGCTACGCCCGGATGAGCCTGGCGTACGCGGTACCGCTGAACCAACGACTGGCGGATCTGTTGGCGCCCTACGTGAATTACGTCGTGGTGCCGGTGTTCGCGCTGGCCAACGCCGGCGTGTCGCTGTCGGCGGCGGGTATCGGTGCCTCAGCGACCTCATCGATCACCTGGGGTGTGGTGCTGGGCCTGGTGGGCGGGAAGATCCTCGGGATCACCGGCGCCGCCCAACTGGTCACCCACTTCGTTCCGGCCTCACGCGCACCGGGCCTGGACTTCCCGCGTATCGCCGGCATCGGTGTGCTGTCCGGCATCGGATTCACCATCTCGTTGCTGGTGGCCGACCTGGCGTTTGCCGATCCGCGCGCGCTGGACGACGCCCGCACCGGTGTGCTGTTCGCCTCGCTGCTTGCGTTTATCCTGGCGTGGCAGGTGTTTCGGCTCGGCGATCGGTTCAAGCCGTTGCCCACTCCCGCGGGCATCACGCTGCAACGCGCGGTGCAGCGCTCCCGGGATCACGTTCGCGGCGACCTGGCCGCCCCGACCTGCATCGTGGTCTATGCCGCGGTCGACGACACCTACCGCAACCGAACCGTGGCATTGCTCACCGACGTGCGCCGGCGTTTGGGTGACGAAGTGAACGTCGTCTTTCGACACCACACCTACGACGAGGACACCGTGACCGCGGCGCTCGCGCTGGAAGCCGCCGACGATCAGGGGAAGTTCTGGGCCATGCACGACGCGCTGGTCGTCCACCGCGGCGATCTCGACGAACAGGCACTGACCGATCTGGCCGCGCGAACGGGCGTCGACGCCCGCCGGTTTGTGCGTGCGGTCACCGCGGGAGTCGGGCTGGCCCGCGTCGAGGACGACGACATCGACGCCGCCACGGCGGGACTGCCGACCTCACCGGTGCTGTATCTGAACGGCAGCCGATTTGAGGACACCCCGAATTCACTGAACCTGATCTGGGAGGCCCGACGGTCCTGATCTGATGTCGAGTGTCTGGTTGTTACACGTCTTTGACGAAAAGTGTGCAATAAGTCGACATTCGGCGGAGTTTGCCGACCACGAGATTTTATCTGCCGCCCGCCGGTCGGGACCGCCGCGCGCCGGGGCGCCTCGACGTCGGCAGCGGGCCGCGACAGCGGGGCATTCATGCAGGTCGCGGCGACGCGGGTGGGTTGATCACTCGCGGCGACAACACCGTGTTCCGAGGTGCCGATCGCCGCGGGTCGCTCGCGAGTCGCACGCCTCCGCCGACGCGCCGCCCGCCGGACGACGTATTAACGTCACCACAAATCGCTGGCCGCCAGTCCGGTCCACTGACATGCGCGAGGAGGTGTGGTGATGGACTTCGGTGCGTTACCACCGGAGATCAACTCCGCGCGAATGTATTCGGGAGCCGGTGTGGCTCCGATGCTGGGCGCGGCGTCGGCCTGGAGCGAGCTGGCCGGCGAACTGCATACGGCGGCCGAGTGCTATCACTCGGTGATCACCAGTCTGGCGACGCTGTCGTGGTCGGGGCCGGCGTCGATGCAGATGGCAAGCGCCGCCGCGCGTTACGTGTCGTGGATGACTGAAACCGCAGCCCAGGTCGAGCGGACCGCCGCTCAGGTCAACGCGCTGGCCGGCGCCTATCAGATCGCTTTTGCGGGCACCGTGCCCCCACCGCAGATCGCCGTCAACCGCAGCCTGCTGGCGACGCTGGTCGCCACCAACATCTTGGGGGTGAACAGCCCCGCGATCGCCGCGACTGAGGCGCAGTACGCCGAGATGTGGGCGCAGGACGCCGCGGTGATGTACGGCTATGCGGACTCATCGTCCGCCGCGTCGATGCTGACGCCATTCAACACGCCACCGCAAACCACCGACCAGACCGGGGCCTTCCGCCAACAGGCAGTCACGACGACGGCCGCGGCCTCCGCTCAGCAGAGCTCCTCGACGGGCCTGGCGTCGGCGGTACAGCAGACGCTGCAGAACCTTTCCTCGGCGCCGTCGTCCACCGAAACCTGGCAGGATCTGCAGTCCTACCTACCGCAGATCGTCAAGAACCTCACCACCACTGAGCAGATTGTCCAGCGCCTGGCCTCGACGCCGGCCAACATCCTCGGCCTGACCAAGTCCTTGATGCCGGCTGCCGCCGCGGCAGCGGCCGCGGCCGCTCCGACGGCGCAGGCCGGGGTGCCCGGGCTGGCCGGCGTAAGCGGGGCGATGGGCGGACCCATCGCAGCGATCGGCCGCGGCGGCACGCTCGGCGGCTTGTCCATACCGCCCAGCTGGGCGAGCCTGGCGGGCACCGAGAGTCCCGCTGCACTGTCGTTGCCCGCCCACGGCGTCGGGCGCCCACCGGGTGACGGCTCCGGCATGCTGCGGGGACTGCCGATGAGCGGTGTCGGACGGCGCAGCCAGGCGTTCGTCACCAAATATGGTGTGCGGCACAGGGTTATTCCGCGCACTCCGGCCCTCGGCTAGCGCCGGTGCGGCGGGACGCCGTACTCGCCGACCGCCCGACGCGGCTTGCGCTGCCCTACGTGAGCCACTCTGATGCGCGAAATATGCTGCTGTTTATGGTGTTCCGCCAATCGAACGGCAGCGAGGTCCGCGACAGCCAAAGAGATTTTCCCGCGGCCAGATTCTTTTCCCGCCACCGGTTGACGCAAAGATCTGACATCGGCCCGATGGGTCCGGGTAGCCCGCCATCGGTGCAGGTCAACGAGGTTAGGTGAACAGCGCAGCCGACGGGAATGAATGCCGCGTGGCGCGCCGGCGAAATCCCCTTCCGGCCGGCGTCGGTGATCTTTGTCGGGCGCACCGCCATCACGGACCCTAGTCTGTCAAACACGCGATGACGCGAAGAAAGCTGGCGCAGAGGCAATTAGGAGGACAAGAATGTCGTTCGTCAACGCACAACCGGAAGCATTGGCGTCCGCCGCCGGCGGTCTGGAGGGGATCGGTTCGTCGATAGCGGCGAGGAACGCCGCGGCTGCGGGGCCGACGACCGGGCTGCTCCCGGCCGCGTCCGACGAGGTGTCGGTGTTGACCGCGGCGCTGTTCACCGCCCACGCCCAGGCGTATCAGGAGATCAGTGCCCAGGCCACCGCGATCCACGAAGCGTTGGTGAAGATGCTGGATGTCAACGCCGAGTCCTACGCGGCCACCGAATCGGCCAACGCGGCCGCGGCAACCTGAGCCGGGATCATGGACTACGGGTCGTTGCCGCCGGAGATCAACTCCGCGCGCATGTATTCCGGTGCTGGATCCGCTCCGTTGACCGTCGCCGCGTCGGCCTGGAATCAGCTGGCCGCCGAACTGAACTCGGCGGCCCTCAACTACGACGCGATCGTTGCCAGGCTGACCAGCGAGGAATGGGTCGGTCCCGCGTCGGCGTCGATGGCCGCGGCGGTCGCGCCCTATGTGGAGTGGATGAACGACACCGCCGTGCAGGCTGAGCAGGCCGCGATGCAGGCACGTCAGGCGGCCGCCGCCTACGAGACGGCGCTGGCAGCCACCGTGCATCCGGCGGATGTCGACACCAACCGCACTCAACTGGTGTCGCTGTTGTCGACGAACTGGCTGGGGCAGAACACGCCGTCGATCGCCGCGACCGAGGCGAACTACGCGGAGATGTGGGCGCGGGATACCGCCGCGATGTACGGGTACGCCGGCCAGTCGGCGACCGCCGCGGCGGTGACACCGTTCACCGCGCCGCAGCCGACCACGACCCCGGTCGGGGCGGCCGCGCAGTCCGCCGCGGTGGCGCAGGCATCCGGTACCGCCTCCAGCTCGCAAGCGTCGCAGCTGATTTCCTCGGTGCAGACCGCATTGGCGAGCCTGGCATCGCCGGCTTCGTCGACGGCGGCCCCGTTGGACTCCTCGACCTCGGGGCTGGACACCTTCCTGGGGCAGGTCTACACCATGCTTGGTATGAAGTACACCGCCGGAAGTCCGATCGCCAACCTGCTGACACCGTGGACAACCTATGTTTCGCCGGTGCAGAGCAGCATCGCGATCGCGCACTTCTCCACCGGCGCGATCAACAGTTCGGTCGCGCTGCAGAAGGCCCTGACGCCGGCCGCCGCGGCAGCCAAGGCGATCGGCGAGGGAGCGGCTGCGGCGGCCGTGCCGGGCGCGGCGGGTCCGGTTGGTGGATTGCTCGGTGGCGGTGCGCCGTTGGCTGCCGGGTTGGGCAATGCGGCGGCAGCCGGCCGGCTGTCGGTACCGCCGGCCTGGATGGCCGGCGGGCCGGGGTTCGGCCCCACCTCGACGCTGCCGATCACCGAAACCGCCACGGTCAACCCGGATGCGGCGGGCGCCGGAAACCTGCTCGGAGGGATGCCGTTGGCCGGAGCGGGCGCGGGCTTTGGGGGCGCCGGGCCCAAGTACGGATTCCGGCCGACCATCATGGCGCGTCCGCCGTCGGCGGGCTGACGGCTGCTGCTAGCCGGCTGGGACTTGTTCGGCCGGCGGCTGCGCCGGGGTGCCGCAGCCGGTGGTCAAAACCCGGGCGATCGCGTCGTGTTCGGCCTGGGTGACCCACAGCCCGTAGGCCGCCTTGACCTCGACGATCCGCGTCACATACGTGCAGCGATAAGACTTGTTGGGCGGCAACCAGGTTGCGGCGTCGCCGTCGCCCTTCTGCTCGTTGATCGGCCCGTCGGTGGCCTGCAGGTTGGCCGGGTCGTTGGCGAAATTGCGGCGGGTGAGCTCATCCCAGCCCTGGGCGCCTTTCTGCCAGGCATCCGATAACGCGACGATGTGGTCGATCTGCACCAGCCGGGACGTTCCGGATCCGCGGTGGAAATCGATGGTGGTCCCGGTGTAGGGGTCGTCGAGCAGGCCCGAGAGCACCACGCAGCCATTGGATCCGGGTTTGAGCTGCACGTCGTCGAGGTCACGGCGCAGGATGTCGTTGCGAGTGTCGCAGCCGTTGTGGCCGTCGGGGACCGTCACGTCATCGCTCCAGGAGGGGCCGAACTCGTCGCGGCGATAGCCGGTCTTGGGGGCGCGTCCCTTGATCGGCAGCGTATCCAGGGCCGCCAGGGTGGCGGCGGTGTCCGGGTAGCCGGCGGGGTCGGCCGCCGCGGTCGGGGCGGGGCCGACGGGCACCAACGAGGTCAGCGCGATCGCAGCAAGCATGGTCGACAGCGAGCGCAGCACGGATGTCATGAGCGCAAGATAGCGTCGGCCACCGACAACGGATCAAGCGGTGGCCCGCAAGCTCAGCGACAAGACCAGTCGCACGTCGGGATCGGCGAGCGAGGTCGCCAGCGTCTGCTCGATCCGGCGGACCCGGTAGCGCACCGTGTTGGGGTGCACGTGCAGTTGTGCGGCAGCGGCGGCGATGTCACCGAAGCTGTCCAGGTACGCCCGCAGGGTCTGGGCCAGCGCCGGCTCATGCTCCCGCAGCTCGCGTACCCGGGGATCAACCAACCGGTCACCGACCACGTCGACGATCTCGTCGAGCAGCACGGTGGTGCGTGCCGCCTCCACCGACGTCACCTGCCGGATCGCCGACGGGTGGCGACCGGCGCTGTCGAGGACGCGGTCCACACCCGCACGCGCAGATGCCGGCGTGCTCACCGCCCCGGCAATCACCGCACGCAACTCCAGACCCAGTTCACGGTGCAGGGCAGCGACGGTGCCTTTCACCCAGGACGCCACAGTCGCGTATGCGGGCGCCTGGGGGAGAACGACATACACCCGGTCAGCGACGGAGGCCACCTGGGCATCGGGGCGAAACGCGCTGGCGCTCAGCGCGATGACGTCGGCGGGAGCCCCCTGAAAGCCGATCAGCGCGGTGCAACCGTCAACCACCACACCGAGTTCTGCGGCGATGACGGCCGCGTCCAGGCCTTCGTCGTCGGCCAGGCCGAGCAGCTGTTGCACCCGTCGCGCCTGCGCCGACGGCCGTGCCGCCAGCCGGGCCATGATCCGCGCTACCAGGACGGCCGCGCCGCGCAGCACTTCGTCGGCGTCGTCGGCCAGCGGCTGCGCCCCCTGCTGCACCCAGATGGTGCCCAAAAAGTCGGGCCGCCGGCGGTCATCGGACCGGCTGTGCACCCCGATCGCCAGCCGCGGCTGCAGACCCGACTCCGGGCGCGCGGCCACCCGCACGACGTCACGGCCGGTCCGCAACGCGTCGAAGATGCCCCGCCGGGCGAGCCACTGCAGATGCTCGGCCGGCCCGGCCCGGCCCAGAATGGACAGCCGACGCAGTTCGTCGCACTGTTCGGACGCCGAATACGCCAGCACGTGTGACTGGGCGTCCTCGATGCTGACCATGCCGTGCACCCGGTCGGCGATGGCCTGCGCCAGGCCGAACAGGTCGGTATCGCTGTCGAACGGTCCAACCGGGTCGCGGCGATGCTCGAAGACGTGGTTGACCAGGCGGTACAACCGCTCCCACCGCGCCCGCGGTTCGACAGCCACCACCGCGATGCCGACCGCGACCGCACGATCCACCAACGCCGCCGACGGCTCTTTGACGAAGACCGCCACCGGCGGGTGGGTGAGTCGCCGCTCGACCCAGGTCAGCGCCTCCGCCTCGGACACCCCGAGCAAAAAGAACAGGTCGACGGAGTCGGTATCGGCCGCCAAACCCAGCCGCACATCGTCGGAGTCGATCAGCGTCGCCGACGCCACCGTCAGGTCGAGGCCGCGCGGCGCGTCGACCAGACGAACCATGGTCGCGTCCAAGGCGAGCACCAGCTGGCCCAATCCCACTCCAGCCGGCCTCATATTGTCCAATATTACTAACCGGACTAGAGACTGCTGTCCGATCAGCTAAGAATCTTCTGGGGGATTCGGGGAATCCTGGCGGTATGGACACCGCGGCCGCCCGCCCACCTCTGCCTGGCAACGAGCCGGTCCACGACTATGCGCCGCACAGCCCCGAACGCACACGGCTGTTGGCCGCCCTTGACACCCTGACCGCCGCACCGATCGAGCTGCCACACGTCATCGCAGGAAACCACCGGATGGGCGACGGTGAACACATCGCCGTCGTCCAGCCGCACCGGCACGCCCAACGGCTGGGCACCCTGACCAACGCCACCCCGGCCGATGCCGTCGCGGCGGTCGAGGCCGCGATGGCCGCGAAGCACGCCTGGGCGAGCACCCCGTTCGAGGAGCGGGCCGCCGTGTTCTTGCGGGCCGCCGATCTGCTGGCGGGGCCATGGCGGGAGACCATCGCCGCGGCCACCATGCTGGGCCAGTCCAAATCCGTCTACCAGGCCGAGATCGACGCGCCGTGCGAATTGGTCGACTTCTGGCGGTTCAATGTCGCGTTCGCCCGGCAGATCCTGGCACAGCAGCCCTTGAGTGTTCCGGGCGTGCGTAACAGCACCGACTACCGCCCACTGGACGGATTCGTCTACGCCATCACACCATTCAACTTCTCCGCGATCGCCGGAAATCTCCCGACCGCACCGGCGCTGATGGGCAACACCGTGGTGTGGAAGCCGTCGATCACCCAGACCTTCGCGGCCTACCAGACCATGCGGCTGCTGGAGGCTGCCGGCCTGCCGAGCGGGGTGATCAACCTGCTGACCGGCGACGGTTTGGCGGTGTCGGGCGTCGCGTTGTCGGATCCGCGGCTGGCCGGCATCCACTTCACCGGCTCGACGGCCACCTTCCAGCAACTGTGGCGCCAGGTCGGGGCGAATATCGAGAACTACCGGAGCTATCCGCGTCTGGTCGGGGAGACCGGAGGCAAAGACTTCATCCTTGCCCACGCCTCGGCGCGCCCCGATGTGTTGTGCACCGCGTTGATCCGCGGTGCCTTCGATTACCAGGGGCAGAAGTGTTCGGCGGCGTCACGGGCGTTCATCGCGGCGTCGGTGTGGCGACGCATGGGTGACGAATTCCTGGCCAGCACCGCCGAGTTGCGCTACGGCGACATCACCGATCTATCCAACTACGGCGGCGCGCTGATCGACGCGCGGGCCTTCGCCAAGAACGTGCGGGCGATCGGCCGGGCAAAAGCCTCGCCGTCGGTGACGGTCGCGGTCGGCGGCGAATGCGACGACAGCGAAGGGTATTTCGTTCGGCCCACCGTGCTGCTGTCCGACGACCCGACCGACGAGTCGTTCGCCAGCGAGTACTTCGGGCCCATCCTGGCGGTCCATATCTACCCCGACGACGCCTACCCGCAGATCCTCGACATCGTCGACACCGGATCGAAGTATGCGCTGACCGGTGCGGTGATCGCCGAGGACCCCGGTGCCGTGTCGGCGGCGGCGAGCCGGTTGCGCTTCGCTGCCGGGAACTTCTACATCAATGACAAGCCCACCGGCGCGGTGGTCGGGCAGCAGCCCTTCGGCGGCTCCCGCGGCTCGGGCACCAACGACAAGGCCGGATCCGCGCTCAACCTGTTGCGCTGGACCTCGACGCGCACGGTCAAGGAGAACTTCAGCCCGCCGACCGACCACACCTACCCGCACATGCGAGCCGAATGATGGCCGGCCTGTTCGACACCACGGCGCGCCCGGCGCTGCTGGCGGCCAGCCGGTCGCCACGGTTGCGGCACGCCGCGCAGCGCTTCCCGGTGACCCGCGCGGTGGTGCGTCGCTTCGTCGCCGGCGACACCATCGCCGAGGTGCTGAGCGCCGTTGCGCGGCTGCGTGCGTCCGGGCGGCAGGTCAGCGTGGACTACCTGGGGGAGGACGTCGCCGACGTCGCCGACGCCCGGGCGAACGTAGCGGTCTATCTCGACTTGCTCGACGCGCTGGGGCGCCGCAGTGATGCGGCATTGACCGGCGTCGTGCCGCTGGAGGTGTCGATCAAGCTGTCCGCGCTCGGGCAGGCCCTGGGGCGCGACGGCGACAAGATCGCGCTGGAGAACGCCCACCGGATCTGCGCGCGCGCCGAGACCGTGGGCGTCTGGGTGACCGCAGACGCCGAGGACCACAGCACCACCGACTCCACGCTGTGCATCGCCGCGCAGCTGCGATCCGACTTCGGCTGGCTGGGCACGGTCTTGCAGGCCTACCTCAAGCGGACCGAGGAGGACAGTCGGCAGCTGGCCGGCGCCGGCGCGCGTATCCGGTTGTGCAAAGGCGCCTATGACGAACCCGCCTCGGTTGCATACCGAGACCGAGACGAGGTCACCGACTCCTACTTGCGCTGTCTGCGGGTGCTGATGGCCGGTACGGGCTATCCGATGGTGGCCTCCCACGACCCTGCCATCATCGCAGCTGCCACCAGACTGGCCGGGCAAAGTGATCGCGGCACAGATGATTTCGAGCACCAAATGCTGTACGGCGTTCAGCAGAGCGAACAGCAGCGGCTGGTCGATTCGGGTGCGCAGCTGCGGATATATCTGCCGTTCGGCGATCGCTGGTATGGCTATTTCGTGCGCAGGTTGGCTGAACGACCCGCCAACCTCGCACTATTTCTACGTGCGCTGGCCGAAAACCATCCCACCCGCAGAGCGAATTTGGAGTACCATGCTAGTCATAAATGGCCGCTGCTGGCGAGGAAGGCAGCACATGGCGCATCAGAATGAGCGAGGCCCAGATAGTCGAGGTCCAGTATGACCGCCTCCGTCTCGCCGTCAACGAAACTGACTGCCGTTCGGCCCTACCCGCCCCGAACCGGTCCCAAAGGGACGCTGCTGTACCGGCTGGTGGCCACCACCGATCACAAGATGATCGGCATCTTGTACATGGTGACCACGTTCGGATTCTTCTTTCTCGGTGGTTTGATGGCGTTGCTGATGCGCGCCGAACTGGCCGCGCCCGGACTCCAGTTCTTGTCCAACGAGCAGTTCAACCAGCTGTTCACCCTGCATGGCACGATCATGCTGTTGCTCTACGCGACGCCGATCGTGTTCGGGTTCGCCAACCTGGTGCTACCGCTGCAGATCGGCGCCCCCGATGTGGCGTTCCCGCGACTCAATGCGCTCAGCTACTGGCTGTATCTGTTCGGTGCGTTGATCACCGTCTCCGGGTTCCTGACCCCCGGCGGCGCAGCCGATTTCGGTTGGACGGCCTACACCCCGCTGTCCGACGCCATCCATAACCCGGGCGCCGGAGCCGACCTGTGGATCATGGGATTGGTGGTGGCCGGGTTGGGCACCATCCTGGGCGCGGTCAACATGATCACCACCGTGGTGTGCATGCGCGCCCCGGGCATGACCATGTTCCGGATGCCGATCTTCACCTGGAACGTCCTGATCACTTCGATCATGGTCCTGATGGTGTTCCCGCTGCTGACCGCGGCGCTGCTGGGCCTGGCGGCCGACCGGCACCTGGGCGCCCACGTGTACGACGCCGCCAACGGCGGTGTGATCTTGTGGCAGCACCTGTTCTGGTTCTTCGGGCACCCCGAGGTCTACATCGTGGCGCTGCCGTTCTTCGGCATTGTGACCGAGATCTTCCCGGTGTTCAGCCGCAAACCGCTGTTCGGCTACACCACCATGGTGTACGCCACGATGACAATCGCCGGGCTGTCCACGGCGGTGTGGGCGCACCACATGTTCGCCACCGGTGCCGTGCTGCTGCCGTTCTTCTCGTTGATGACGTTCTTCATCGCCATCCCGACCGGTATCAAATTCTTCAACTGGATCGGCACCATGTGGAAGGGCCAGTTGACGTTTGAGACACCGATGCTGTTCGCGGTCGGCTTCGCGGTGACCTTTTTGGCCGGTGGACTGACCGGCGTCATGCTGGCCAGCCCGCCGCTGGACTTCCACGTCGCCGACTCCTACTTCCTGGTGGCGCACTTCCACTACGTGCTGTTCGGCACCATCGTGTTCGCCACGTTCGGCGGGGTGTACTTCTGGTTCCCGAAGATGACCGGCCGACTGCTCGACGAGCGGCTGGGCAAGCTGCACTTCTGGTTGACCTTCATCGGGTTCCACACCACCTTCCTGGTGCAGCACTGGCTGGGTAACGAAGGCATGCCGCGTCGTTACGCCGACTATTTGCCCGGCGACGGTTTCACCGAGCTGAACGTGGTGTCCACCCTCGGGGCATTCATCCTGGGTGTGTCGATGATCGTGTTCACCTGGAATGTGTTCCGCAGCTGGCGCTATGGCGAGGTCGTCACGGTCGATGACCCGTGGGGTTACGGCAATTCGCTGGAGTGGGCGACCAGTTGCCCGCCGCCGCGGCACAACTTCACTGAGCTGCCGCGCATCCGTTCGGAGCGCCCGGCCTTCGAACTGCATTACCCGCACATGGTGAAGCGGATGCGCGCCGAAGCCCATCTGGGGCGCGGCTGAGGCTCACGCCTTCAGCAGCGCGTCGAGTTCGGGTGCGTCGACGCCGGTCAGCCGGCGGTGCATCGCCCAGGCGATTCGGGAGCCCTGAATCTTGGCCTGCTCAGCCACTGGCCCGCAATACATCTCGTCGACCGTGTCGTTCCAGGTATTGAGCCAACGAACGAAGTGGGTGGCCGACAACGTCGTACGGTGATGGACCTCGCGATGGACCACCAGCGCGCTGCCCTTGTAGAGCCCGGCGCGGAACAGCACCGTCTCCCAGAAGTCGGCCATCACCGGGATGTGCTCGTCGAGCCCGGTGACCTCGCGCACCTGCGTGAACGGGTCGGCGAGCAGTTCGTCCACCAGCACGCGGCCGTAGAAGCGGCGCAGCAGCGCCTCCACGTCAGCGCGGTCGGTCAGGTCGGCGCATTGCCGATCCAGCAGCTCAGTCATCGCAGGTCACCTTGGCCAGACACAGTTCCGGTTCGGCAAACGGTTCGAGGTCGGCCTGCAGCCCGGCGCCCGCGGCGCAGCCCAGCAGGCCCCGCAGCAAGCCCAGGTGGATACCGCAGGCCACGTCCGGGTGGGACCGGGCCAGGTCGCGCACCGGGCAGCCGTGCAGGCGAATGGTCTGCTCGGCACCGGTAGGCGCGACGAGCTCCGGGGCGAATCCCATCCGCTCAAAGACCTCCGCGGTCATCGCGATCCGCTGGTCCAAACCCGGGTTCCGTCCAGGCCGGGTGGTGTCGTCGGCGACGATCCGCTCCGCCCAGCGCTGGCCGGCGCGGTGCGCGCGCTGCTGGCGTTGCGCCGCCGTGTCGCCGAACTCGAGCGCCAGCACCTCGGCGAATCCCCGGTAGTCCAGCCTGCCCTGCACGGCGACGTATCCGGTACGGGGGCGGCCCACCCCGGACTGCTTGATCCGGGTGCGCGCCACCGCACCCTCATCGCACAGTGCGTCGAGATGAAAACGCACCGTCGTGGTGTGCAAGCCCATGTTCTCGGCGAGTTCGGCGGCGTCCACCGCGCCGTCATGCTCACGGACCAGTTGCAGCACCCGTTCGCGCTGCCGATTACGCGGCCAGCGTTGCGGTCGTGCGTGGCCGTCGTGCCGGCCGGATGTCTCGTCCACCCCGCGCCTTTCGCCGGACCTATTTAACGGACACTATTCCTCAATACTAACAGCTTGGGCGTTGCCTTGGCGAGGTTCGCGGTACGCCGCACGGTAACGTCGCCGTGTGCTGTTGACCTCGCTGAATCCCGCTGGTCGCGATATCGCCGACGCGGTGCGTATCGATGGGGTGACGCTCAGTCGCGACGATCTGGTCGGGGCGGCAACCTCGGTGGCCGAGCGGGTCGGCGGTGCCCGCCGGGTTGCGGTGCTGGCCACGCCGACCGCGTCGACCGTGCTGGCGATCACCGGGTGTCTGATCGCGGGGGTGCCTGCGGTACCGGTGCCCGCCGACGTCGGCGTGGCCGAACGCAGACACATCCTGGCCGACTCGGGCGCCGAGGCCTGGCTGGGCGAGGCGCCCGAGGATGCCGACGGCTTGGCGCACATCCCGGTACGGCGCCATGCGCGGTCCTGGCACCGGTATGCCGAGCCGCCGGAGGACGCCACCGCGCTGGTCATCTACACCTCGGGGACCACCGGCCCGCCCAAGGGTGTGCAGCTGAGTCGGCGGGCGGTGGCCGCCGACCTGGACGCGCTGGCGCAGGCGTGGCAGTGGACACCCGGCGACGTGCTGGTGCACGGCCTGCCGTTGTTTCACGTGCATGGGTTGGTGTTGGGTCTGCTCGGGTCGTTGCGGGTCGGAAACCGGTTCGTGCACACCGGGAAACCGACGCCGGAGGCCTACGCGCAGGCGCGCGGATCGCTGTACTTCGGCGTCCCCACGGTGTGGTCGCGGGTCGCGGCCGACACGGCCTCGGCGCAGGCGCTGCGGTCGGCGCGGCTGCTGGTCTCCGGTAGCGCGCCGCTGCCGGTGCCGGTGTTCGAGCGGGTGAGCGAGCTCACCGGACATGCACCGATCGAGCGCTACGGCAGTACCGAATCGCTGATCACGCTGTCGACGCGGGTCGACGGTGAGCGCCGGCCCGGGTGGGTGGGCATGCCGCTCTCGGGGGTGCAGACCCGGCTGGTCGACGAGGATGGTGGCGTGGTCCCGAGCGATGGCGAAACCATTGGGCGGCTTCAGGTTCGCGGGCCGATGCTGTTCGATGGGTATCTGAACCGTCCGGACGCCACCGCCGAGGCGATGGGCCCCGACGGCTGGTACCGCACCGGTGACGTGGCGGTCGTCGACGGCGACGGGATGCACCGGATCGTCGGACGCGAATCCGTCGACCTGATCAAGTCCGGCGGTTTCCGGGTCGGCGCGGGCGAAATCGAGACCGTGATGCTCGGGCACCCCGGGGTTGCCGAGGTTGCGGTCGTCGGGCTTCCCGATGCGGACCTGGGGCAGCGGATCGTCGCGTTCGTGGTCGCATCCGACGATCGGGCCACCCCCGATGCATTGACCGACTATGTCGCGCAACAACTTTCTGTGCACAAGCGGCCACGCGAGGTGCGTATGGTCGAGTCGTTGCCGCGCAATGCGATGGGAAAGGTCCTCAAGAAGGCGTTGCTGACGTAAGCTCGCCTGGTTCGCGACACGAGAAGGGTGGACGTGGAAGATGAAGCGAGTCAGCCTCGCTGCCGTCGCCGTCATGGCTTCGGCGGTGTTTGTCCTGAGTGGATGCTCGGCAGCCGCCAAGCTCACCAACAAGGGCGGGGACACCACCTGCAAGGAATTCTCCAGCCAGGACACCGAGAAGCAGAACTCCGAAGTGTCCAAGATGCTGAAGGACAAGGACGGCAACGAGCCTGCCAACCTGGAGGTTTCGGCGACCCGGATGGCGGTCGAGATCTACTGCAAGACGCTCGGCAAGGACAGCAGCAAGATCAGCGAAGCCAGGCCGTAACCGCGCCGAAATTGCAGCCAGGTACGGGTGCACTCACACTTCTCGTACAACGATGCAATCTCGGGCCTGGGCGCTTTCAATTGGCGTGCAGATCCTCGTTGAGCGCGATGCCCTGACCGTCGCGGGCGACCACCTCGACCGCACCGCTGACCGAATTGCGCCGGAACAACAGGTTGTTGCGTCTCGACAGGTCGCGCGCCTTGATGCTGCTGCCGTCGGGCATGGTGACCTTGGTGCCGGCGGTGACGTACAGGCCGGCCTCGATCACGCAGTCGTCGCCCAGCGAGATTCCCAATCCGGAGTTGGCGCCCAGCAGGCAGCGCTGACCGACCGAAATCACCTGCGTGCCACCGCCGGACAGCGTTCCCATGATGGAGGCGCCGCCGCCGACGTCGGAGCCGTCGCCGACCACGACGCCCGCGGAGATCCGGCCCTCGACCATGGAGGTGCCCAGCGTGCCGGCGTTGTAGTTCACGAAGCCCTCGTGCATGACCGTGGTGCCCGGCGCCAGGTGTGCACCCAGGCGGACCCGGTCGGCGTCGGCGATCCGCACCCCGGTGGGCAACACGTAATCGACCATCCGCGGAAACTTGTCGACCCCGTAGACCGTGACCGGGCCACGGCGGCGCAGCCGGGCCCGCACCGTCTCGAAGCCGTCGACGGCGCACGGCCCGTGGTTGGTCCACACCACGTTGGTCAACACCCCGAACAGGCCGTCGGCGTTGAGGCCGTGCGGCGCGACCAGCCGATGCGACAGCAGGTGAAGCCGCAGGTAGGCGTCGTAGGCGTCGGTGGCCTTGTCGCTCAGCGCACCGATGACCGTGCGGACCGCCACCGTCTCGGTGCCGCGGTCCTCGTCGACGCCGACCAGCGCCGCCAACTCGTCGGGAACCTCGGCACCCGAGAGTCGGGTGGTGCCGGCCTGGCCGCCG
This sequence comes from Mycobacterium sp. NGS50, assembly GCF_059812545.1. Taxonomy (NCBI): domain Bacteria; kingdom Bacillati; phylum Actinomycetota; class Actinomycetes; order Mycobacteriales; family Mycobacteriaceae; genus Mycobacterium; species Mycobacterium sp. NGS50. The sequence continues at coordinate 19,773 of NZ_JCALCW010000012.1, read as the reverse complement.
TCGGTCAGTTGCGGCGCGGGAAACCAGGTGTCGAGAACCGACCCGTCGGCGGTCAGCGTCGCTACTCCAATGCCCGAAGCTCCAGTCACGGTGCTCAGGCTACTTTCCCCGCGCGAGCAGACACAAAATCGCATTCCGGGCGCCCCGCGCGTGCGATTCTGCGTCTGCTCGGCGGGGTGGGGTGACCCATTAGGCTGGGGACGTGTTGGACCTACGTGGGGACCCGATCGCGCTGACCGCTGCGCTGGTCGATATCCCCAGCGAGTCGCGGCACGAGGCACGGATCGCCGACGAGGTCGAAGCCGCGCTGCGCGCCCAGACGAGCGGCTTCGAGATCATCCGCAGCGGCGACGCGGTACTGGCGCGCACCCGGATGGGCCGACCGAGCCGGGTGCTGCTGGCCGGTCACCTCGACACCGTCCCGGTGGCCGGCAACCTGCCCAGCCGGCGCACCAGCGACGAGGACGGCGACGTGCTGCACGGCTGCGGCACCGTGGACATGAAGTCCGGGGATGCGGTGTTTCTCCATCTGGCCGCCACCCTGGCCGCCCCGGCCCACGATCTGACCCTGGTGTTCTACGACTGCGAGGAAATCGAGGCGGCCGCCAACGGCTTGGGACGCATCGAGCGCGACCTGCCGGATTGGTTGGTCGCCGACGTGGCGATTCTTGGGGAGCCGACCGGCGGATTCATCGAGGCCGGCTGCCAGGGCACCCTGCGCGTCGCGATAAGCGCCACCGGAACCCGCGCGCACTCGGCGCGATCCTGGATGGGCGACAACGCGATCCACAAACTGGGCGCGGTGTTGGGCCGGCTGGCCGACTACCAGGCCCGCACCGTGGACATCGACGGCTGTCTCTACCGTGAGGGCCTGTCCGCGGTGCGCGTCGACGGCGGGGTGGCCGGCAACGTCATCCCCGACATCGCGACCCTGACGGTCAACTACCGTTTCGCCCCGGACCGCTCACCGGGCGAGGCGCTCGCCCACGTCCACGAGGTGTTCGACGGGCTGCCGGTGGCCATCGAGCAGACCGACGCCGCCGCCGGCGCGCTGCCCGGATTGAGCCAACCCGCCGCCAGAGCACTCGTCGACGCCGCCGGCGGGCAGGTCCGGGCGAAATACGGCTGGACCGACGTGTCCCGCTTCGCGGCCCGCGGTGTTCCGGCGGTCAACTACGGGCCCGGCGATCCCAGCCTGGCGCACCGCCGCGACGAGCGGGTCCCGGTGCACCAGATCACCGATGCGGTGGAACTGCTGCGCGGCTACCTGGGCGGCTAGGGTGCCGTTGCGCGGGCCTCGCTGAGCGCGGCAGTACCTACCGCGCAGTCGATCTGCACGCATAACCGGGTCAGCGGTTCGACCGCCCGGGTGTCGCCGAGTCGCACCGCTTCGCGCCATGCCCGCACCGCCACCGCCGGTTGTCCGCCGCGTTCGGCCATCCGGGCGGCGTCGCGTGCGGCGGCCACCGCGCCGTGGGTATCCCGCATGCAGGCCAGTCGCCACGCCCGGGCTATGCCGAGTTCGGGGGCGAAGAGAGCCGACTTGGTTCCGTGCCGGGATTCGGCTCGGCTCAGTGCTTTCGAAGCGCCGACGATGTCACCCTCGCGGGCCCGGGCGGTGGCCAGATACATCAGCGACAGCGGACCCCACGAATAGCCGGTGCGTTCCAGGGTGGCCGCGGCGGGCTCCAGCAGCGGCACCGCGGCGGCGGCGTCATCGGCCGCGAGCAGCACCTCGGCGAGCAGTACCTCTCCGATCGCGCGGCCCGGCTGCTGCAGCTCGGCGAAATCGGTGAACTGCTGCGCCAATTCACGTGCCTCGTCCAGCCGGCCGGCCATCACCATCGTGGTGATCTGCGCCAGCCCGATGGTGAACCGCAGCAGCCCGGGATGCTCGGCGCCCAGGGCGCGTTGCGCCAACGGTTCGACATCCTCGAACCGGCCCTGCCGTGCCGCGCACAACGCGGCGGCGCTGCCCGCCCAGGACACCGCGACGTCGCCGGCGTCCGGTGAGTCCAGCACCCGCGCGGCGATCTGCACCGCCCGATCCAGGTTGCCCGCGTTCATCGCGAACGTGGAACCGAGGGCGTCGAGTGTGATCAACGCGCTCGGCGTGGTGATCCGGCTGCGGGCGGTCTGCAGGAAGGCGGTCGCCCGCTCCGGCTCGGACAGCATGAAGAACTGGTTGGCGGCCCGCGGCAGCGCCCACGCCATCAGCTCCGGCTCGGTCAACGTGTCCGGGTCGACGGCCGCCAGCACCGCGTCGGCCTCACGGCCACGGCCCCGATAGCCCAGGGCATGCGCCAGCGCCAGGCGCGCCGGCAGCCCGGCGCCGCGGTCCAGGGCCGAGGTGGCCAGCCGCTCGGTCAACGCCAGATCGCCCAGCCGCAACGCCTGCTGCGCGGCGTCGACCACCTCGTCGGGCGGCTGCGGCGCGTCACTGTCGGCGGCCAATGCCGCCACCCGCAGCCGGTCGCTGACGTGCTCGACGGAACCCGTCGACAGCAGGGCGACCACTTCGGTGCGGGTGCGTCGTTGCTCGTCGGCGCCGAGCAGGGCCAGCGCACGCTCGGCGAACAAGGGGTGGGCGGTGTAGACCACCGGGTCGGGTCCGCGTCCGCCGCGGACCCGGGTTTCGACCCCGCCGAGTTCCTCGGCCTGACCGATCGCGTCATCGCCGGTCAGCCGGGCCAGGTCGGCGCGCGCCAACGGCTCGGCGACGGCGAGGTAGTTCAGCACCGCGCGGGCCGGCGCCGGCAACCTGGACAGATAATCGTCGACCTCGGCGGGTGACGTGTTGCCGCCGGGCGGCGCGATGTCGATGCGTTCCAGCAGCGCGTCCGTCCACAGCGCGGCGATCGCGGCGGGCGCGGTGTCCGCGCGGGCGGTGACGACCATCCGCGCGACCCCGGCCAACGCCAACTGGTACACCAGCGTGGCCGACAGCACGTCGAGGTGCTGGGCGTCATCAACGACCAGCAGCAGATCGCCCTCGCGGGCGTCGCCGGACAGTGATGCCCGGGCCGCCCGCAACAACGCCGCCGGTTTTCCGATGTCGTCGACCTGCACCAAATGGCTGAACGCCCCGAACGGGACCGCCGCCTCGGTGGGGGTGCCGGTCACCCAGCGGACGATGGTGCCCGGGCGTCGCTCGGCGACGCGTTCGGCGGCAAGCCGGGCCAGGGTGGATTTGCCGCCGCCGTCGGGTCCGAGAACGACGGCGCCGCCCTGGCTCAGCGCCGTCGCCAACCGCTCCAACGCGGCCGAGTGCTGAGGGACATTCCACCGAATCGGCATCGCGCGGATTTTACGGCGCGGGCGCGGACCCGGATAGCCTTTCGGGGTGACGGGGCAGTGGGCGGTGTGTGTGTATTGCGCGGCAGGGTCGGCCGATCCGGAATTGTTGGCGCTGGCCACCCGCGTCGGAACGGCGATCGCCGAGCGCGGCTGGACATTGGTGTGGGGCGGCGGCAACGTCTCGGCGATGGGGGCGGTGGCGGCGGCGGTGCGGGCGCATGGCGGAAAGACCGTCGGGGTGATCCCCAAGGCGCTGGTGCATCGCGAAGTCGCCGACGTCGACGCCGACGAGCTGATCGTCACCGACACCATGCGCGAGCGCAAACAGATCATGGAGGACCGCGCCGACGCCTTCCTCGCGTTGCCGGGCGGGATCGGCACGCTGGAGGAGCTGTTCGAGACCTGGACCGGTGGCTACCTGGGCATGCATGACAAACCGGTGGTGGTGTACGACCCGCACGGCCACTACGACGGGCTGCTGGCGTGGTTGTACGGGCTGCTGGACGACAGCTATGTCAGCCAGGCCGCGCTGGACCGGCTGGTGGTGCACGACGATCTGGACGCGGCCCTGGCCGCCTGCGGGCCGCGCTGATTCTCGAGGCCGATTGCAGCGGGTCTAGGCTTGGCCGCCAAGACTAGGCACAGCGAAGCGAGGGAAAACGTGTCTGACCACGACTCCGGCGTCCACACCGCCAAGGTGGGATTGGCCGATATCGCCACCGGTGTTACCGGTGTGCTGGCGGATCTGCCGTCGCTCCTGCGCGGCGCGAAAACCGGATTGCTGGCCCGGCCGGATTCCAAGGCCTCGATCGGCAAGGTGTTTCAGGATCGGGCCGCCCAGTACGGCGACCGCGTCTTTCTGAAGTTCGGCGAGCAGCGGCTGACCTACCGGCAGGCCAACGCGACGGTCAACCGGTACGCCGCGGTGCTGGCCGCCCGAGGTGTGGGCCGCCGCGACGTCGTCGGGATCATGCTGCGCAACTCGCCGAACGCGGTGCTGATGATGCTGGCCGTCGCCAAGTGCGGCGCGATCGCCGGGATGATCAACTACAACCAGCGCGGCGACGTGCTGGCCCACAGCCTGGGACTGCTCGACGCGAAGCTGCTGGTCACCGAGTCCGATCTGGTGGACGCGGTCACCGAGTGCGGGGCACCCGCGGACCCGATGACCATTGAGGTGATCGAGGAACAGGCCACCGGTCAGCCCGACGGCAACCCGGCGTCGGTGGCCGAGGTGCAGGCCAAGGACACCGCGTTCTACATCTTCACCTCCGGTACCACCGGCTATCCGAAGGCCAGTGTGATGACCCACTTCCGGTGGCTGCGGGCGCTGGCCGCGTTCGGCGGCGCCGGGCTGCGGTTGAAGAGCTCCGACACGCTCTACAGCTGCCTGCCGCTGTATCACAACAATGCGCTCACGGTCGCGGTCGCATCGGTGCTCAACGCGGGTGCGACGCTGGCGCTGGGCCGGTCCTTCTCGGCGTCGCGGTTCTGGGACGAGATCATCGCCGCCGATGCGACCGCGTTCATCTACATCGGCGAGCTCTGCCGCTACCTGCTAAACCAGCCGGCCAAACCGACCGATCGCGCCCACAAGGTGCGGGTGATCGCGGGCAACGGGCTGCGGCCAGAGATCTGGGACGAGTTCACCCAGCGGTTCGGCATCAAGCGGGTCTGCGAGTTCTACGCCGCCAGCGAGGGCAACACCGCGTTCCTCAACATCTTCAACGTGCCCAAGAGCACCGGAATCAGCCCGATGCCGCTGGCCTACGTCGAATACGACCCCGACAGCGGTGAGCCGGTGCGCGGCCCGGACGGCTGGGTGCGCCGGGTGCCGCCCGGCCAGCCGGGGCTGCTGATCAGCCCGGTCAACAAACTGCAGCCGTTCGACGGCTACACCGATCCGGCGGCCTCGGAGAAGAAGCTGGTCCGCAACGTGTTCAAAAGCGGGGACTGCTGGTTCAACACCGGTGACCTGATGAGCCCGCAGGGCATGGGTCACGCCGCGTTCGCCGACCGGCTAGGCGACACCTTCCGGTGGAAAGGCGAGAACGTCGCCACCACCGAGGTCGAAGCGGCCCTGGCGGCCGACGAGAACGTCGCCGAATGCGCGGTGTACGGCGTGGAGATCCCGCACACCGGTGGCCGCGCCGGGATGGCCGCGATCAAACTGCGCGACGGTGCCGCGTTCGACGGTCACCAGCTGGCGCGCGCCGTGTACCAACTGCCGTCCTATGCGATGCCGCTGTTCGTGCGGATTGTGGAGTCGATGGTGCACACCACCACGTTCAAAAGCCGCAAGGTGGAGCTGCGCGACCAGGCCTACGGATCGGCCGTGGAGGACCCGCTGTACGTGCTGGCCGGCCGCGACGAGGGCTATGTGCCGTTCTACGCCGAATACCCCGAGGAGGTCGCGGCCGGAAAGTGCCCGCAGGGGTGAGCCTGCGGAGTGCGCTTCTCGCCGAGCAGACACAAAATCGCACGTTCGGTTCCCGAATCGTGCGATTTTGTGTCTGCTCGCGCCCGCGGTGAGCAGGGACGCGAGGCGACCAGGCACCATAGATGGGTGCAGTCGACACCTCCGGCGTCCGCCGGGCCATCAACACTGTGCGGTAGACCGGTGGCCGGCGATCGCCCGCTGATCATGGCGATCGTCAACCGCACCCCGGACTCGTTCTACGACCGGGGAGCGACCTTCACCGACGCCGCCGCCAAGGCTGCCGTGCACCGGGCGATCGCCGAGGGCGCCGACGTGATCGATGTCGGCGGCGTCAAGGCCGGACCGGGGCAGACCGTCGACGCCGACACCGAGATCGCCCGGGTGCTGCCGTTCATCGAATGGCTGCGCGCCAGCTACCCCGACCAGCTGATCAGCGTCGACACCTGGCGGGCGGAGGTGGCCAAACGGGCCTGTGCCGCCGGCGCGGACCTGGTCAACGACACCTGGGGTGGCGTCGATCCCGACCTGCCCGGAGTCGCCGCCGAGTTCGGCGCCGGTTTGGTGTGCTCGCACACCGGCGGTGCCGCGCCGCGCACTCGACCGTTCCGGGTGAACTACGGCACCACCACCCGAGGCGTCGTCGACGACGTCATCGCCGAGGTCACCAACGCGGCTGAGCGCGCGGTCGCGGCCGGGGTGCAGCGCGAGAAGGTGCTGATCGATCCGACCCACGATTTCGGCAAGAACACCTTTCACGGGCTAGCGTTGTTGCGGCACACACACGAACTCGTCGATACCGGGTGGCCGGTATTGATGGCACTGAGCAATAAGGACTTCATCGGGGAGACTTTGGGCGTGGGTTTGACCGAACGCCTGGAAGGAACCCTGGCGGCCACCGCCCTCGCGGCGGCTGCCGGAGCTCGGATGTTTCGGGTGCACGAGGTCGGGCCGACGCGGCGTGTGCTGGAGATGGTGGCGTCGATTCAAGGTGAGCGTGCGCCCGCACGCACGGTGAGGGGACTGGCATGACCGACCTGGCTGACCAGGCACTGGCCACGCTGGCCGGTGACGCCTGGCTGTCGCCGCGCACCTGGAGCCGGCCGGACTGGACCGTGGCCGAGCTGGTCGCGGCCAAGGCCGGTCGCACGGTTTCCGTCGTCCTTCCCGCCCTCAACGAGGAAAAGACCATCGAGACGGTCATCGACAGCATCACCCCGGTGGTCGGTGGCCTCGTCGACGAGCTGATCGTGTTGGACTCCGGATCCACCGACGACACCGAGATCCGCTCGATCGCCGCCGGAGCCCGGGTGGTCAGCCGTGAGCAGGCCGTCCCCGAAATCGTGCCGCAGCCCGGCAAGGGTGAAGCGTTGTGGCGGTCGCTGGCCGCGACCAGCGGCGATATCGTGGTGTTCATCGACTCGGACCTGATCGACCCGGACCCGATGTTCGTGCCCAAGCTGGTCGGCCCGCTGCTCACCGGCGACGGCGTACACCTGGTGAAGGGTTTCTACCGCCGCCCCCTCAAGGTCAACGGCGCCGAGGATGCCAACGGCGGCGGCCGGGTCACCGAGCTGGTGGCGCGGCCGTTGCTGACCGCGTTGCGCCCGGAGCTGGGTTGCGTGCTGCAGCCGCTGGGCGGCGAGTACGCCGGCACCCGCGAACTGCTGACGTCGGTGCCGTTCGCCCCGGGCTACGGCGTGGAGATCGGCCTGCTGGTCGACACCTACGACCGGCTGGGCCTGGATGCGATCGCCCAGGTCAACCTGGGGGTGCGGGCGCACCGCAACCGGCCGCTGAACGAACTCGGCGTGATGAGCCGCCAGGTTGTCGCGACGCTGTTGTCGCGTTGCGGCATCGGCGACTCCGGAGTCGGCCTCACCCAGTTCTTCCCCGACGGCCCAGACGGGGTGGACTTCCTGCCGCGCACCTCGGCGGTGTCGCTGATCGACCGGCCACCGATGAACACGCTGCGACCGCGCTGACGACGGTCGGCGCCGGATCGGTCGTACCTATGAGGCACTATCGAGGGCGTGACGTTGGTGTTGCTGTATCTGGCGGTGCTGATCCTCATCGCGCTGCTGCTGTTCGGGGTGGCCAGTGTGCTGTTCGGGCGCGGCGAGCCGCTGCCGCCGCTGCCCCGCGCAACCACGGCGACGGTGCTGCCGGCATCCGATGTCAGCGGCGCGGACGTGGACGCCGTCAAATTCACCCAGGTGCTGCGCGGCTATAAGACCAGCGAGGTGGACTGGGTGCTGGACCGGCTGGGCCAGGAACTTGACCAACTCCGTGGCCAACTTGCCGCGGTGCGGGCCCGCGACGACGCCGCCACCGAGGAGACCGCAGACGACGCGGAGCCGTCGTGAGCCCCGACGGACGGCTCCGCTGTGGCTGGGCCGACACCAGCTCCGAGCTCTACCGTGACTACCACGACCGCGAATGGGGTCAGCCGCTGCGCGGTCGGGTGGCGATGTTCGAGCGGATGAGTCTGGAGGCCTTCCAGAGCGGGCTGTCGTGGCTGATCATTTTGCGCAAACGGGAGAACTTCCGGGCCGCCTTCGCCGGCTTCGACATCGAGACGGTGGCCCGCTACACCGACGCCGACGTTGCCCGGCTGATGGCCGACACCGGCATCGTCCGCAACCGCGCGAAGATCGAGGCGACGATCGCCAACGCCCGCGCAGCCGACGGGCTAGATCTGTCCGAGCTGCTGTGGTCGTTTGCGCCGCCGCCCCGGCCGCGACCCACCGAGCTGGCCCAGATCCCCTCGTCGACCCCGGAATCGACGGCCATGGCTCGCGAATTGAAGCGCCGCGGCTTCCGTTTTGTGGGTCCTACCACGGCTTATGCGCTGATGCAGGCGACCGGAATGGTCGACGACCATGTGCAGTCGTGTTGGGTGCCAGCAACGCGCTGAAACCCCCAAACAGCCGGGTGTTGTGCACGCGTCGGGTCCTATAGGGAACAATAGGCGGGAGAACTTGCAGTTCAACGTCAAAAGTGGACCCGGTGCCGACCGAGCCCAACGTGACGGGACAGCTGAATCTGGAGGGAGCACTCGATGGCGGCGATGAAGCCCCGGACCGGTGACGGTCCGCTGGAAGCGACCAAGGAGGGGCGCGGCATCGTGATGCGGGTACCACTGGAAGGCGGCGGCCGGCTCGTCGTCGAGCTGACACCCGATGAGGCTGCGGCATTGGGCGACGAACTCAAGGGCGTCACCAGCTAGCGGCACGCCTTCCGGTAGACGTCGAGCGTCTGCTCGGCGATGTGCACCCACGAGAATTCGTCGATGCACCGCTGCCGGCCGGCCCGTCCGTACTGCGCGGCGGTGGCCGGGTCGGTGACCAGGGCGTTGACCGCATCGGCCAGGGCGATTTCGTAGCCGGCCGGGTCGGTGGCGTCGTAGTGCACCAGCGTGCCGGTGACACCGTCGGCGACCACCTCGGGGATGCCACCGACATCGGAGGCAACCACCGCGGTCCCGCACGCCATCGCCTCCAGGTTGACGATGCCCAGCGGCTCGTACACCGACGGGCAGACAAAGACCGTTGCCGCCGACAGGATCTCCCGCACCCGGGGGATCGGCAGCATTTCACGCACCCAGAACACCCCGGTGCGGGCCCGGCCGAGTTCTTCGACCGCGGCGGCGACCTCCGCAGCGATCTGGGCGGTGTCGGGGGCGCCGGCGCACAGCACCACCTGCACCTCGGGAGCGAATCGATGTGCGGCCGCCACCAGGTGCGCCACACCCTTTTGGCGGGTGATGCGCCCGACGAACGCCGCGACCGGCCGGTTCGGGTCCACACCGAGGGCGGCCAGCACCGAGTCGCCCGGCTGCGGTGCCGCCGGATACCAGACGTCGGTGTCGATCCCGTTGTGCACCACGTGCACCCGGCCGGGATCCAGGGTCGGGTAGACCCGCAGCACGTCGTCGCGCATCCCCGAGCTGACCGCGATGACGGTGTCGGCCGCGTTCACCGCGGTGTGCTCCACCCAGGACGACACCCGATAGCCGCCGCCCAGCTGTTCGGCCTTCCACGGGCGCAGCGGCTCCAACGAGTGCGCGGTCAGCACATGCGGGATGTCGTAGAGCAGCCCGGCCAGGTGCCCGGCCAAGCCGGTGTACCAAGTGTGCGAGTGCACGACGGTGGCGCCGGCGGCAGCGTCGGCCATCACCAGATCGGCCGACAACGTCGACAGTGCCGGGTTGGCGTTTTGCAGCGCAGGATCGGGCTGATGCACGGCCACACCGGGGCGCGGCGCACCCATGCAATGCACGTCGACCTGGCAGAGCCGGCGCAACTGGTTGACCAACTCGGTGACGTGTACCCCCGCGCCGCCGTACACCTCGGGGGGATATTCCCGAGTCATCATCGCCACCCTCACACCGGCACGGTAGTTCGGCGCCGATGCGGGCCGTGCAGCGGCCCGAGGAGAAGCCGGACCGTGGGGTGGAGTTCGGCGCCGATGCGGGCCGTGCAGCGGCCCGAGGAGAAGCCGGACCGTGGGGTGGCGTTCGGCGCCGATGCGGGCCGTGCAGCGGCCCGACAATGGCGCGTTGCTATGGCAGGGGTCGGCGGCGGCCGATAGGTTTGTGCCATGAGGGAAGCGCCACACGTCCTGGGCATCGTCCTGGCGGGCGGAGAGGGCAAGCGGCTGTATCCACTGACCGCTGACCGGGCCAAACCAGCGGTTCCCTTCGGTGGCGCCTACCGGTTGATCGACTTCGTGCTGTCCAATCTGGTCAACGCCCGCTACCTGAGGATCTGCGTTCTGACTCAGTACAAGTCGCATTCGCTGGACCGCCATATCTCGCAGAACTGGCGGTTGTCCGGTCTGGCGGGGGAGTACATCACGCCGGTGCCGGCGCAGCAGCGGCTCGGACCGCGCTGGTACACCGGTTCGGCCGATGCGATCTATCAGTCGCTGAACCTGATCTTCGACGAGGACCCCGATTACATCGTGGTTTTCGGCGCCGACCACGTGTACCGGATGGATCCCGAGCAGATGCTGCGGTTCCACATCCGCAGCGGCGCCGGGGCCACGGTGGCCGGTATCCGGGTGTCGCGCGCCGAAGCGAGCGCGTTCGGCTGCATCGATGCCGACGAGTCCGGCCGCATCCGCGACTTCGTGGAGAAGCCGGCGGATCCACCCGGCACACCCGATGACCCCGAGGTCAGCTACGCCTCGATGGGCAACTACATCTTCACCACCAAGGTGCTCGTCGACGCGATCCGGGCCGACGCCGACGATGACCACTCCGACCACGACATGGGCGGCGACATCATCCCGCGGTTGGTGGCCGACGGGATGGCCGCGGTCTACGACTTTTCCGACAACGAGGTGCCCGGCGCCACCGACCGGGACCGCGGCTACTGGCGTGACGTGGGAACCCTGGACGCGTTCTACGACGCCCACATGGACCTGGTGTCGGTGCATCCGGTGTTCAACCTGTACAACAAGCGCTGGCCGATCCGGGGCGCGACGGAGAACCTGGCCCCGGCGAAGTTCGTCAACGGCGGCTCGGCGCAGGAGTCGGTGGTCGGCGCGGGCAGCATCATCTCGGCTGCCTCGGTGCGCAATTCGGTGCTGTCGTCGAATGTGGTGATCGACGACGGCGCGATCGTGGAAGGCAGCGTGATCATGCCCGGCGCCCGGGTGGGCCGCGGTGCGGTGGTGCGTCACGCGATTCTGGACAAGAACGTCGTCGTCGGTCCCGGCGAGATGATCGGGGTCGACCTGGACCGGGACCGGGAACGTTTCGCGATCAGCGCCGGCGGCGTCGTTGCCGTGGGCAAGGGCGTCTGGGTCTGACGTCGCTCCACCGGCCGGTCGGTCACCAGAGGTAGGGCACCAAACGGTAGCGGACCCGCTGGGTGTACTCGCGGTACCCGCTGAGCTCGCGGGCCAGCAACTTCTCCTCGTCGCGGATCCGCAGTATCAGCACGGTCACGCCGGGGATCACAAAGACCAATCCCCAATACGAGTCGAGCGCCAGCGGGACACCGACCATCATGATGACGTTGCCGACGTACATCGGGTGTCGCACCATGCCGTACAGGCCGCTCGACACCAGCGTCTGGCCTTCCTCGACGGTGACGTTGGCGGCGGCATAACCGTTCTGGATCACCACCAGCATGGCCACGCCGAGCCCGATCGCCACCAGCACGTCGCCGAAGAGTGACATCGGCACGCCCACCGGTGACCACCCGAACCGGTGATCGAGCGCGCTGACCACGAACATGGCCGGAAAGCAGATGAACACAACGGTGATCAGAATTCGTTGCAGCGGGCGTGTTTCCGCCATCGGGCCGGCGCGCATCCGCCGGTCCAGGGCGGCCGGGTTGGTGCGGATCAGATAGAAGCTGGGAATCCAGGTGGACACCGCGAAGACGGCCAGAAACAGCCACGCCTGCCAGTAGTGGAACGTCCCGGCCGGCAAGAACAGCATCAAGCCGAACGCCGCAAGGCCCAATAGAGCTGAAATGAGGCCTTTGCCAACCTTATTCATGACGAACTCCTCAACTCCGCAGATCACGTCGCCGGAACGCCAGCGCGCCCAGCGCTATCAACGCCGCATCGATCAGCAACAGCCACAGCAGGGGAACCGCGGTGAAGCCGCCGGAACCCACCCGCGGAATATGGGCGAACGGTTCCAGATCCAACAGTGTCTGGGATAACCCGGACAGCGAGCCGAGCAGGTACAGCGCGACAAACGCCACCAGTACTCCCCATGCCGCCGGAGTGAACCGCGGCGCGAGCCCGAACAGTGCGACCGTGACTGCGGCCGACAGCCATACCGCCGGCAATTGCACAACGGCGCTTCCGAGCGCCGTTGACAGTGGGCTGCCGAAATCGCCGACGGCGGCACCGTAGGTCACCCCGGCCGCCAGTCCCGCCAGCAGCAGCGCCGCGGTTGAGCCGAGTACTGCCATCGTCAGATGGCTGGCCAGCCAGCGAATCCGGCTCGCCGCGCCGGCCAGCAGTGCCTCGGCGTGCTGGGTCGATTCCTCCTGGTGCGCCCGCAGCGTCACCGAGATGGCGAATGCCGACGCGGCCATGCCCAGCATGCCGAATGCCACCGCGATGAAGGCCTGCTCGAGTGCGGAGGTTCCGCCGAGGCGCGCGACGATGTCTCGCGCGGCGGCGTTGTCGCCCAACTCCTCTCCGATGCCGTGCACCACGCTGCCGACCAGCAGGCCGTAGAGGCCCAGACCGACGGCCCACACCAACACGGTCCCGCGGTCCAGTCGCCATGCCAGCCCGAACGCACCGCGCAGCGTCGGCGCCGCCGCACCGCGGCCGGGACGTTCGGCGATCAGCCCGGCACCGACATCGCGACGGGCGAGCAGTCGGTAGGCGAGCGCGGTCAGCGCGGCCACCGTCGTCACATGCAGCAGCAACACCCACCAATGGTCACCGGCGTAGGGCCTGACCTGGAGCGACCAGCCCAGTGGTGAAAGCCAGGACAGTGCACCGGATCCGGCGTCTCCCACTGCCCGCAGCGTGAACGCGGCACCCAGCACGGCGAACGCGGCGCCGCGGCAGAACCGGGCGCTGGGCGACAACTGCGCGGCCACCGCGGCGACCGCGGTGAACACCAGCCCGGAGGCGGCCAGGGCGGCTCCGAAGGCCAGCGAGCCGGCGGGCGCGGCGTCGGTGGTGAGCAGGCCTGCTGTGCCGATCACGCCGGTAACGAGCGAGGCGCCGAACGACAACAGCAGTGCCGCGGTCAGGCCCGCATACCGACCGACCGCGGTCGAGTCGATCAGTTCGGCACGTCCGGTTTCCTCGTCGGCGCGGGTATGACGGATCACGGTGAGAATGACGGCGACCCCGATTAAGAGGTGGAACATCCCGGCTTTCCAGATGCCGACCGCGCCAAGGCTGTCGTTGTAGACCTGGCCGTAGAGTGCCCGCTGGGCCGGGCTGGCCATGATCGACGCGGCGAAACTGGCGCGCTCAGCCTGGGTGGGGGCGAACGTCGCCATGCTGCCGATGTAGACGGTGGACAGCGGCACCGATAACAGCAGCACCCAGAGCGGCAGGGTGATCCGGTCGCGCCGCAGGTACAGGCGCAGTAGACCCAGCGTGCCGACGAGGTTGGAATTACGTTGGGCGGCTTCGTATGCCGGGTAGTGCGGCCGATTCAGGGTGGTGCTCATGAGCGCACCCGCTGGCGGTCGTTGTCATAGTGCCGCATGAACAGCTCTTCCAGCGTCGGTGGCTGGCTGACCAGGCTGCGGACGCCGGCGGCGCCGAGAACCCGGATGAGTTCGCCCAAGCTTTGGCTGTCGACCTGGGCCCGCACCGTGGTGCCCTCGAACCGGACGTCGTTGACGCCGGGGATCCGGCTGAGATCGCCGGGATCGCGGAGCATGTCGGCCTTGATCGAGGTGCGGCTGAGGTGGCGCATGGAGGCCAGCGATCCGGCTTCGACGGTTCGGCCGGATCGGATGATGGTGACCCGCTCGCACAGCGTCTCGGTCTCGGCGAGGATGTGGCTGGACAGCAGGACCGTTGCCCCGAAGTTACGGGCTTCGGCGACGCATTGCTGAAACACGTTTTCCATCAACGGGTCCAGGCCGCTGCTGGGCTCGTCGAGCAGCAGCAGCCGCGCCCGGGAAGCAAAGGCCGAGATCAGCGAGACCTTCTGACGGTTTCCTTTTGAGTAGGTGCGTGCCTTCTTGTGGGGGTCGAGGTCGAATCGTTCGATCAGGTCGGCACGCCGACGTTCGTCGATGCCGCCCCGCATCCGAGCCAACAGGTCGATGATCTCGCCGCCGGTGAGATTCGGCCATAGCGTGACATCGCCAGGGACATAAGCGATTTGCCGGTGCAGCTGCACGGCGTCGGTCCACGGGTCGCCACCCAGCAGGCGCACGGTCCCGGAATCGGCTTTGACCAGACCCAGCAGGATCCGGATGGTCGTCGACTTGCCGGCGCCGTTGGGCCCGAGAAAGCCGTGCACCTCGCCTGCGTGCACGGTCAGGTCCAAGCCGTCCAGGGCGCGTACCGAACCGAAATTCTTCGTCAGGCCCCGGATTTCGATGGGGCAGTCGTTAACCGGCATTGGCTTCTCCTTGTTGGGCGTCGGCGAGGAAGGCGTCATACATGGTGCGGTCGGCCATCAAGCCCTCGGTGTAGAGCTCCAGGGAGGGCAGGATCATGTCTCGGGCGTAGTCGCGCAGGACGGCTCGCAGATCCGCAGGGTTCTCGTGCATCTGCAGGTACAGCAGGAAGCCGCCGCCGCCGGTGATCGCAAGGAATCGGGCGCGGGCCTTGGCGTCGCGGCTGGGTTTGAGGGTGCCGGCCCGCACTCCCTCGTCAAGGTATTCCTCGGCGTTGTCGATCATCTGCAGCCACAATGTCCGGGCGAGCTCACCGCCGTCCTGCATCGTGCGGACCAGGTAGGTCATCAGCGGGGCGTAGCTCTCGATCTCGGCCATTTGGGCGAACCAGGTGGCCGGATCCGTCGACCGCATGGCCTCGAGCTTGCCGGTGCGGATCTCCTCGGCGATGTAGCTGTCGCAGGCCTTGCGCAGGCCTTCCTTGGAACCGAAGTGGTGGATCACCAGGGCGGCGCTGACTCCCGCGGCTTCGGCGATGGCGCGCAAGCCGACGCCGAAACCCCGCTGCCCGAACTGCTCGATGGCGGCGTCGCGGATCCGGGCGACGGCGGTCAAGTCGGCTGAACGCATGTTCAATACACTAAACGCGTGTTCAGTCAGACGTCAAGCATGTCCCGCGAGCAGCTATCCCGGGGGCTTAGCCCCGTGGTGGAGGAGGAAAATTTGACCGAGTGTGCGGATTGGTACCCAACACGCCGCTTAATGCGTACCAAACCGCACGCTCGCCGGGCGTTGGACCCAATTGCGAGACCGCTCGGCGTAGAAAAAGTTAGTCGCGAACGGCGGCGAGCAGGCCGTCGCCCAGCGGGATCAGCGCCGGGGTGAGACGTTCGTCCTCGGCGATCAGCCGCGCCGCCTCCCGCACCGCGGTCACCTCGCGATCATTGGCGCCCGGATCCCCGGCCCGCCCGCCCAGCGCGGCACGATGCAGGACGACTACCCCGCCGGAGCGCAGCAACCGCACCGCCTGCGCGACATAGTCGGGCTGGTCGATCGGCTCGGCGTCGATGAACACCAGGTCGTAGGACTCGTCGGCCAACCGGGTCAGCACCTCCTGGGCGCGACCGCCGATCAACCGCATCCGCGACGGCCCGATCCCGGCGTCGGAGAACGCCTGCTTGGCGATCCGCTGATGCTCTGGCTCGATATCGATCGTGGTCAGTACCCCGTCGTCGCTCATCCCCGACAGCAGCCACAACCCGCTGACCCCGGCGCCGGTGCCGACCTCGACCACGGCTTTGCCGCCGCTGAGCTTGGCCAGCACGCTCAGCAGTGCGCCCACCGCCGGGCTGATCGCGCCGGCTCCGATCTCAACGGCCCGGTCGCGCGCCGCGGCGAGGATCGCGTCCTCGGAGATCGACTTCTCGGCGTGTGCGGCGATGGCTTCGATCGGACTGGGCGGGGCCGCCTGGTCTGAGGGGTTGTCGGTGCTGGCCATGTCCGCAGCGTAGTCGCCCGACAGGCGTCGCCGGGCAGGCGCGCCCACGCGTCGCGACACGCCCGGGTCGTCGCGCCGACAATTACCGATCCGGCACCGATATCCGCAGCGTGACCGGGATGCACGCGGGTTTCTTAGCCAACCTTCACATCGTGCACATTGCTGGCACAAGCGGCTAGGAAAGGGTAGCTGGCATGGACGGCAATCGGAGTCGCTCGGGGAATGGACGCGAGCTCGGTCGCGTTACAC
This sequence comes from Mycobacterium sp. NGS50, assembly GCF_059812545.1. Lineage (NCBI taxonomy): Bacteria > Bacillati > Actinomycetota > Actinomycetes > Mycobacteriales > Mycobacteriaceae > Mycobacterium > Mycobacterium sp. NGS50. The sequence goes on along the minus strand of NZ_JCALCW010000012.1, from coordinate 3,218 downwards.
CCGGCGACGCGCTGTCAGCCCCTGACGGTCATGAGTTGGAGGATCCGAACATCACTACACCGATGAGTCCGGTCAGCATGTCGCACCCAGAACAGTACAAAGAAGCCGACTGGGTGGAGCCGTCCGAAGAGTTGCTGGGCACCGCGGTGTTCGACGCGACCGGGGACAAGACGACGTTGCCGTCCTGGGATGAATTGGTCCGCCAGCACGCCGACCGCGTGTACCGGCTGGCGTATCGGCTCTCGGGCAACCAGCACGACGCCGAAGACCTGACCCAGGAGACGTTCATCCGGGTGTTCCGCTCGGTGCACAACTATCAGCCGGGAACCTTCGAAGGCTGGCTGCACCGCATCACCACCAACCTGTTCCTCGACATGGTGCGCCGCCGTGCCCGGGTCCGGATGGAGGCCCTGCCCGAGGACTACGACCGGGTGCCCGCCGACCAGCCCGATCCCGAGCAGATCTACCAGGACGCCCGGCTGGATCCGGGCCTGCAAGCGGCGCTGGACTCGCTGCCGCCGGAGTTTCGTGCCGCGGTGGTGTTGTGTGACATCGAAGGCCTGTCCTATGAGGAGATCGGCGCCACGCTGGGCGTGAAGCTGGGCACCGTGCGCAGTCGCATCCACCGTGGACGGCAGGCGCTGCGCGACTACCTGGCGGCGCACCCGGAGCATGCGGGGCTGCTGGACGGCGTGCGAGCCGGCTGACACGCACTGCCGCAGGCTGCGGCAGACGGGTAATCCGATCCACATCTCGCGGCGTTGAGGCGTGTCTGGCGTACCTCGGCGCGCTACATTCAGAGGTAGTGCCATGAAGCGCAGTGCCGGGATGGAGAGGAGTTCGGTGATGGCAGACCGGGGACACCTGTTCCGCCGCGCGTTCTCCTGGCTTCCCGCCCAGTTCGCCTCCCAAAGCGACACCCCGGTCGGCGCGCCGCGCCAGTTCGGCTCAACCGAGCACCTGTCACTGGAGGCGGTCGCCGCCTTTGTCGACGGTGAGCTGCGGATGAACGCGCATCTTCGGGCCGCCCATCACCTGTCGTTGTGCGCCGAATGCGCGGCCGAAGTAGAGGGTCACAATCGGGCCCGGGCGGCGCTGCGCGATTCCCAGCCGATCAGCATCCCCACCAACCTGCTCGGACTCTTGTCCCAGATCCCGCACTCGCCGCCCCGTGAGCCCGAACCATCCGCATCGCCCGACCCGTTCGTCGACGGTGGCGCGCGTGACCGGCGCAAGCGCCGGTAGGGTGAATCCAACTGCCCTGCTCGTGCCGATAGTGCGCGCTGCGTCCAGCGCTCAGAAGAGGATGACGTGAGCTCCAACCAGGACCCCAGCGGCCGTCACCGCCTGGAACCGCGCCCCATCTACCGTCCGGCCGTTGATGCCGCGTCGACCCGGGCGTTCGGCCGACCCTCCGGCGTCGACGGGTCGTTCCTCGCCGAGGGGCTGCGACCGCAGAAGTATCGCGATCAGGGCGAGTACACACCCCAGAATCTGCCGCCCGACCCGGTGCTGCTGGAGGCCTTCGGCCGCCCGTTCTCCGGCGCGGAGTCGCTGCAGCGCCACCCCGCCGATGCCAGCGCGCTGAGAGGCGAGAACGGTCGCGACCCGCTGGAAGAGGAACCCGAAGATCCGTGGCGCGACCCGGCGGCCGGTGCGGCCCTGGGCACCCCGGCGCTGACCGCGCAGGCCCCCCAGGCCGTGGGCACCGCCGAGAAACTGGGTGTGCGTGATGTGTTGTTCGGCGGCCGGGTGTCCTACTGGGCGCTGGCGATCCTGGCGTCGTTGGCCCTGCTGATCGGCTTCGTCGGCGGCTGCTTCGGCAGCAAGTCGGCGGAGTTCGTGGAGGCGTTGACCAAATCCAAGGTGACCCTGGCCACCACCGGCAATGCCGAGGAGCCGGCCGGGCGGTTCACCAAGGTCGCGGCCGCGGTCGCCAACTCCGTGGTCACCATCGAGGTGGTCAGCGATGAAGAGGGCATGCAGGGTTCCGGCGTCGTCATCGACGGCAAGGGTTACATCGTCACCAACAATCACGTCATCTCCGAAGCTGCGCTGAACCCCGGCAAGTTCAAGATGACGGTGGTGTTCAACGACGGCAAAGAGGTGCTGGCCAATCTGGTCGGTCGGGACCCCAAGACCGACCTGGCGGTGGTCAAGGTCGACAACGTCGACAACCTGAGCGTGGCCCGGCTCGGGGACTCCGACAAGCTGCGCGTCGGCGACGAGGTGCTGGCCGCCGGGGCGCCGCTGGGGCTGCGCAGCACCGTCACGCACGGCATCATCAGCGCGCTGCACCGCCCGGTTCCGCTGTCCGGTGAGGATTCCGACACCGACACCGTGATCGACGCCGTCCAGACCGACGCCTCGATCAACCACGGCAACTCCGGCGGCCCGCTGATCGACATGGACGCACAGGTCATCGGCATCAACACCGCTGGCAAATCGCTGTCGGACAGCGCCAGCGGGCTGGGCTTCGCGATCCCGGTCAAGGAGATGAAGTCGGTCGCCGAAACCCTGATCCGCGACGGCAAGATCGTTCACCCCAGCTTGGGCGTCAACGTCCGCTCGGTGAGCAACGCGATCGCTTCGGGCGCGCAGGTGGCCAACGTCAAGCAGGGCAGCCCGGCCGAAAAGGGCGGCATCCTGGAGAACGACGTGATCGTCAAGGTCGGTGACCGCGATGTCGCCGACGCCGACGAGTTCGTCGTCGCGGTGCGGCAGCTGACGATCGGGCAGGAAACCCCCATCGAGGTTGTCCGGGAGGGCCGGCGCGTTCCGTTGACGGTGACGCCCGCGCCGGGTCCGGAGGGATAGATGTTCGCCAACGTCGGCTGGGGCGAGATGCTCGTGCTCGTCGTGGTCGGACTGGTGATTCTGGGGCCGGAGCGGCTGCCGGGCGCCATCCGGTGGAGCGCCAACGCGCTACGCCAAGCACGCGACTACCTGACCAGCGCCACCAGCCAGCTGCGCGAGGAGATCGGCCCCGAGTTCGACGACCTGCGGGCACCGCTGGGCGAACTGCAGAAGCTGCGCGGCATGACGCCGCGGGCCGCGTTGACCAAGCATCTACTCGACGGCGACGACTCGGTGTTCACCGGAAAATTCGATCAGCCGACTCCGATCCCCAAACCGGCGGCGACACCACCGGGCGGGCCCGTCCCGTTCGACTCCGACGCGACCTGACGGCCGCCTCGCCGAGCAGACGCAAATGTGCT
>NZ_JCALCW010000116.1:0-209 GCF_059812545.1 Mycobacterium sp. NGS50 | reverse complement strand
TCGCTGTTTCAGAGTGTGGGCATCGAATTCTCCGGGGTGCCGGTGTTGGGCACCCTGGATCTCAACAGTGCCGGGATCGGGCCGATCGCGGCCTGGGAGGCGTGGGGTCAAACCGTGGGTGCGTTGTTGGGGTCGGGCTGGGACGGCAAGGGCCCGGTCGTGGTCACCCCACCGCTGGTCGACACCGAGCTGCCCACCCTGCCCGACCT
>NZ_JCALCW010000115.1:0-230 GCF_059812545.1 Mycobacterium sp. NGS50 | reverse complement strand
GACAGTATCGGCGACACCCTGGCCAATATGTGGGGTGCGGTGTTCAACGGCGCCACCCTGAATCTGGATGCGTTGTTGCCGATGATCAACGAGGCCGGGTTCTTCCCGGCCGGAATGAACATGGATCACCTGGACTTCGCGTTCGGCGGACTGTTGAGCCCGGGCGCGGTGGCCGTGGGCCCCTATCAGGTGCTCGGGGCCGGCGGGGAGGTGGTCGCCTCAGTACCCGC
>NZ_JCALCW010000114.1:0-256 GCF_059812545.1 Mycobacterium sp. NGS50 | reverse complement strand
CCACATGCGGCGCCCAGGATCAGGTCTCCTTCCCAGCTTCCGGGCACCGCACGGTCATCCACCACGGCAGGCCGCTGGCTGATGGTGATCACGTCACTGAACTTGCCGCGGCGCTCGGTGCGGCCCCGGGGCTTGCGGGCGGCGCGTTTGGTCGACAAACACTTGTTGAGGTCGGCGCGCAGCTGGCCGCGGCTTTGCACGTAGAGGCACTTGTAGATGGTTTCGTGGCTCACCTGTCTGAGCTTGTCATCGGGGT
>NZ_JCALCW010000113.1:0-256 GCF_059812545.1 Mycobacterium sp. NGS50 | reverse complement strand
GCCCCGATGACAAGCTCAGACAGGTGAGCCATGAAACCATCTACAAGTGCCTCTACGTGCAAAGCCGCGGCCAGCTGCGCGCCGACCTCAACAAGCGTTTGTCGACCAAACGTGCGGCCCGCAAGCCCCGGGGTCATACCGAGCGCCGCGGGAAGTTCAGTGACGTGATCACTATCAGCCAACGCCCCGCCGAGGTTGACGATCGTGCCGTGCCCGGGCACTGGGAAGGCGACCTCATCTTGGGCGCTGGATGCTC
>NZ_JCALCW010000112.1:0-260 GCF_059812545.1 Mycobacterium sp. NGS50 | reverse complement strand
CGTTGCCGGCGCCGAGGATGAGGTCTCCTTCCCAGTGGCCTGGGATCGCCCGGTCCTGCGCCTCGGCGGGACGTTTGCTGATGTTGACCATGCCCGCCTTGAACCGGCCACGATCCTCGATCGGTTTGCGGCCCTGCGGCTTTCGTTTCTCCCGGCCGGAGCGCAACGCGGATTTCAGCTCCCTGCCCAACCCCCCGCGAGCCTGGACATACATGGCCTGATAGATCGTTTCGTGTGACACCCACATCTCCGGATCGTCG
>NZ_JCALCW010000111.1:0-260 GCF_059812545.1 Mycobacterium sp. NGS50 | reverse complement strand
AGACGATCCGGAGATGTGGGTGTCACACGAAACGATCTATCAGGCCATGTATGTCCAGGCCCGCGGGGGGTTGGCCAGCGAGCTGAAATCCGCGTTGCGCTCCGGCCGGGAGAAACGAAAGCCGCAGGGCCGCAAACCGATCGAGGATCGTGACCGGTTCAAGGCCGGCATGATCAACATCAGCAAACGTCCCGCCGAGGCGCAGGACCGGGCGATCCCAGGCCACTGGGAAGGAGACCTCATCCTCGGCGCCGGCAACA
>NZ_JCALCW010000110.1:0-286 GCF_059812545.1 Mycobacterium sp. NGS50 | reverse complement strand
TTCGTCGTCAGCAGTGGCCAGCAACCGCGCCAACACCATGTCCCAGCGGCCTTCGCCGCTCAGCCGTCGGTGCCAGGTCCAGATCGTCTGCCACGGCCCGAACACCGCAGGCACATCCCGCCAGGCAATCCCGCACCGGTACCGATAGATGATTCCCTCGACCACCTGGCGAGCATCCCGAAAAGGCCTGCCCTTCTTCCCTGTTCGCGCTGGTAGAAGGTCTTCAATCAACGACCACTGGGTATCGGTGAGCAACTGAAACCGTGACATTCCCTAAGTCTCAACC